>WALQ01000035.1 GCA_015522745.1 Candidatus Aenigmatarchaeota archaeon | reverse complement strand
TTTCCCCTTAAAATTTTGATACCATTTACATAACTCTGTTATATTTTGAAAATGCTCGTTATAATAAGAGATGGTTTTATCTCGGAATATAAAATCCTAATTTTATATTAGTTACTATATAACACATAAATTTCTTGGTCTTTATAAATCCTTCATCTTTTTATTTGCTAAATATATATTTTACAAAATATATTATGTTGTTACGTAAATCTATTTAAAGTAGTATATCTATATATAGATACATAGATGAGAGGTGTAGAAAAATGGCAGAAGAAAACGACAACACAATTTTTGTTGGCAAGAATGGGGGAATCCTCCCCATTCTCAATCTGACACAGCATAACGCTGTGTCAGAACAGATGGAGTCGGGGGTAGTCGAACCTACCCCCGAAGAGAAGGCTCAAATAAAGAGCCTTCTCACTTTCGAGGAGCTTCCTACTCGGGAGCTCCTCCAAGAGCGGGCTGAAAAGCTCGCTCAGATGGTAGCCGAAAAGGGCTACCACCGTGCCCTGATAGGTGGGGCGCCGTATTTTATGCCCCACCTTGAAAGGGCATTAAAAAAGCGGGGCATAACCCCGCTTTACGCTTTCTCGAAAAGGGAAAGCGTTGAAAGGACGCTTCCTGATGGGAGCGTCCAAAAAGTCCAGGTGTTCAAGCACCTGGGCTTCGTGGAAGGTTCAGAGTCTTCCACATCTAATTCTGCGAGCTCACACACTCGGGTGAGCTCGCTTAATTTGAGGTTCAGCTATATAGAGCTGAACCCCAAGAACGGTAAAATCCAGTTCAAACCAGAGGGCTGGGTTTTCCGCTCTGATGTCGTCAGGAAATTTTTGCCTGACGGCGACTACGAGCCTACTTCCGATGAGTGGAACAGGCTCGTAAAGAAGGCTCAGGAGAAGGCAGACCTTCTCTATGAGCCCGCTACCAAGGGCGATATGTACGCCCACGGTAGCCTTGAACCCCGATACTTTGACATAAAGGCATCGGAGCTCAAGAACGTTATTCTTCGAGAGGTCAAGCAACTTGACAACCCTCTTGTTTGCGATTTGTTTGACCTCGACAGGAACGAGGTTTTGAGCTTCATCAAAAAGCTCGAAACCGATGAGATAGTTCAGAGACGCAGTGACAGAGAAGTTGCAGAGATAATCGAAAAAGACCTTAGCAAGTACCTTGTTTGGCAACCATACGACTACGCCAAGAAGGTGCTCGACAGCGAATACAAAAAGATTCAGGAACTCAACGACAATAAAAAGACAGTGATATACCAGCACCCAGAGTTCCCAAAGATAACGGTCAAACTCTGGGCAAAAAAAGACCAATGGAGCGACAAGGACATTGCAGAGATAAGCGTTCTTCTCGACGGAAAGGAGGTGGTTCTATGAGCGGTAGACCACCGATAATAAAAGAATTGGACAAATATCTTACTCTTGTCTGTTGGGACGGCGACAAAGGAGAGACGAGAGACGATATGGAATGTATCGCCTTCTTGCCAAAATCAGCGAAAAAGAAATACCACGGCGAGAAAGTTTCAGTTGTTTTGAGGGGTCGAAGATATCTTGACCCTTACACAGGAGACATATGGAAAAAGAAAGGATGGGTGGTAGCGATACCCATCGAAGACTATCACACAGAAAAACCGATTGAATCTGAAATTCAGATATGTCCCAGTGTGAATCCAGGGTATTTGAAAGTGAACTTCACAGTGAAACTTGGGGAAATGTCTATGACCATTCCACGATACGTTGGAAGAGAAGTATTGTCGTGGAGTGGAAAAAAAGTGAGAGACGTTCTTGAACAGTATTGCCCAGAGTGGTTCAGAGAATACTTTGAAAAGTCGAATATCATAATCAACAAAGATTCGCAGAAACTAGTGTTTAGGTACGACGAAAAGGAAGGTGCGTTGAAAGTTGCTCTTGTAGACACGCACATTCCGAGTCTTAGTATAGAGTATACAGAAGGGGAGAACAACGAGTATGAGGTCACAGCGCACGTTTCCACGGAAGGCGACACTTTCGTGGTGACGACAAAGAAGAAAATAAAAATCTATATCGCCTCTCTCGATATGCTTGATAGGGAGATAGGAATAGACACCATAAAGGTGTCAGTCAATACAATCCCCGAACTAAGCGAGAGTTTAGTCGAAGAGGGAGCTGTTGTCCAATATCTGACAGAAGACTTCAAGCTCCTCAGGGATAATGTCATCAGATACTTGCTATGGTACAATCCACGTGAGGCATCGGAATTTCGGATTCCCCTCACTGCGGAAATTGTTCTCAAAAACGGCGACACTGACAAGAGAAACATGTACGAAATCAGTGATATCGACAAGTTTTGGAAAACAGTGAAGGAAAGAAACATCAGAGTCGACACAAAAGAAGCAGAGGAATCTCTCAAAAACTTCCTCGAACCATACAGAAAGAAATATTTGGAAGAAGTCAGAGAAAAGAAAGCGAAATTGGAAGAAGAGCTTGAAGCAGAGAAACAGAATTTGCAACACATCAACACTTATGGAGTGACGAATGATTACAAATTGATGACAAAGGAAGAGCTTCGGAAATACATCGAGGAACAGGCAGACATCGAAAATGAGATAGAAGGGTGTCCTGTTTCCGATGGAGATTTGTCAGTGTTGCCTGAGAAAGTATTTGTGAGGACAGAGTTCTGGGAATGCGTGACAGTGAATTTCATAGTTACGCCAGATGGAAAAAGATACACAGCCAAATGTGTATCTTTGAATTGTTATGAAGAGACAGACGACTTCGAAGATGGCGAGCCAAAAACCTCTTTCGAGATAAAGGAAGAAGAGGACAAGTATGACAAAGAACAAGCGGAAGATGAAGTGAAAACAAAGATAGCAGAATTGGGAGAACAAATACAGCATTTCAGCGAATACGAGAATCGACTTCAACAGCCAGTAGAAAAGGCATTTTCAAACATTTTTGAAAATTATATCAGAAAAAAAAACGAGGTGAGTAAAAATGAATAAGGAAGAAGCAAGAGAGCTTTATTCGTTTCTCCTTGAATATTCGTTCGAGGATAATTTAGGGAGAAGCGGGGAATTCTTGCTCTCACGAGGAAGTGAGATACTCTTCGTGGAAATAAACAAGTGGACGGCTTGCGGGAGTACCACTCGCTATTTGTCCATCACTCACTTCCCTTGTGAGAAACTGGACGATTATTATGCTTGGAATTTGTGGCGAATTTCACATTATTTCGGGCATCACGAAACCTTCTTCTTCGGGGAAGAAGAAGAAGAAGAAAAGAAACCCAAAAGTGGGGCTTTTCGAATTATTTCGAAGAGACCCTTGGCACTTTAGAGGTGAGTAAATGAGTCCGAAACCATTGGATTTATTTTGTGATGAACATCTCGATTTGATTTCCGAGATAATTGATGGCAAAGCAACGAATTTCGATATAGGCGAATTCGAACGTAAATATGACAGGTGGCTTTTGAGATTGGCATTCAAAAGTGTATTTGAATGAGGTGAACAAAAAATGAAGGTAAAAATAAATACAAAAGGGGGTTATTTCTCCGTTTTGAATAGTAAGCAATTAAATAGCTTGCTTTCGAGACAAGAAAATCTTATTCTTACAAGTTATGAGCACAAGCGAGTGCTCGATAATATAATTATTTATAGCAACGAACTTAGTGGCGACCGACTTGATGGGTGGGCTCGTCACAAGTATTATATTGCTATTGACAAGAATACCAAACAATTGCTCGGTGCTCTTCATATTTCTCATGGATGGAAAGTTCATAACATAGATGTTTGGATAGATGGACTTTCGTCTACCATTGCATACCAAAAAGTTAATACTTTTTGGGATTTTGTTCGATTAGTAAAAGAGGTGGAGTAAATGAAGCAACTGCAATTGTTTTTTGAAGAAGACGAATTTGAGCGTCTAAAGTCAAAAAAAGACGAGCTAGGTATGACTTGGCATGATTTTTTTATGACGCTCGTATCTGCCACGGCAGAAAAACAAAAAAAGGAGGTTGAGGGAAATGGAAGTGAGAATAAAGACGAAGGACAATAAGATGTATCGCTCAACGGCATACATTGAAGGCGCATTTGCGATGAAGCTTTTTTATCCACAGAGATGGAACTTTGTGGATAACAAATGGGAAGAAACACAGGAAAGCTTTATCATAGTTCCATATACAAACGTTCTTGCCATTAGTGGACGTGGCAAGGCAAAGGATTTTAGAAGGTAATTGTGAGGTGAGAAAAATGGATGTAGAGGAATGGATAAATTCAAAACCAGCGATGTCTACACCAGTAGACGAGAGCTATGAGCTCAAGCAAGGAGTCATAAGCGATTTTCGTCTCGTCGACACAAAGTTTGGGACGAAGTTGCTTATAGAGATAGATTTTGGAACACCAGGAAATCCAGACAAGCGAGCTGTGTTTCTTTCAAAGACGCTTGCAGCACAGTTCAGGAAATTGGCAGGAAAATCAGAGACTTGGAAGGGCAAAAAAGTACAAATGATTCCAATGAATATGGCAGTACAAGGGATATTGCGAAAGAAATTGTTTCCGCAACCAACAGAAGTTCAGTGATATGTTTAGCGAGGGAGCGATATGACCACGATACCACCACAACTTCGTGAGTTCAAGTTTATACTTGTACTTGCGAACGACAAGAGACCTTTGGAGCGATGGCAAAAACCAGAGAATCAATACAAGTATGACGACCCACGTCTTGTCAATTATTTAAGGGGTGGTGGCAACTACGGCGTGTTGTGTGGAGATGGACTTGTGGTTTTCGATTTCGACAACGTTTCCACCGAAGACGTGGGTCGTGTAGTAAAAATTCTTGGCAAGACATTTACAGTGAAGTCAGGAAGTGGAAATGGATTTCATCTATATTACAAGATACCAGGATACGATGTTCAGACAACAAAGGTCTTGCTTGGGAATGGCCACATCGATATTCGTGGAAAAGGGTCGTATGTGGTTGGTCCTGGATGTGTACATCCGACGGGTGGCAAGTATAAAATCATCGACAACAGTGAAGTTCGAGTGATAAAGTATGAAGATTATATGAACTTTATCGGGAAGCGCATGTCAAAAGAGACCAAAACCACAAAAAAGGTTGATATACGCTTTAGAGACAATGTTGATGATGATGAGTTATTTGCCGCCGTGTCTTCGCTCCCTCGCCGAATACAGCAACTAATTGTAAAGCCATGGAACAAGGATGAAATAATTTTCAAACGATACAATTCACGTTCGGAACGTGATATGGCAATTGTGCGAGCTTTGGTTTTGAACGGTTTTGTCGACCTTGTTAAAGTAGTTTTTGAGCGTTTTCCGTGTGGCGATAAGTACCGAGAAAAAGGGCGGTTTGGTGAAGAATATTTAAGAAATACCATTACAAAGGCCTTTGGAAATATCAATATTACAAATTATGATGATTATGTTCACTTATACACGCTGTTCCAAAAGATACGTGGTGCCGTATCGAGAAAGGAGCTTGGACTTGTGATTGCGAAGCAACTCGATGAAATAGCACGGGAAATAGCTGAAATATCAGACGAGAATGTGCGTGATTTCTTTATTGATATGCTGTATATGTCTGGCCACAGAGGAATACGAAAGCAAGTTGAATATTATCTGATGCACGAGGATAGTCAACCACATTCGGTATTAGAATACTTACAGCTTGAACCTCCACCGATACAATATTATCTTGAGCCATTCATACCAAAGAATTCAATTGTTTTATTTGCTGGTCGTCCAGCAAGTGCAAAATCGTTGTTGCTTATGTACTTATCATTAATATTATCATCAAAACGGAAGATTGAAGGACTGAATATCAGCGGTTCGCCAAAGATTTTGTATTATGACCTAGAAAACAACAAATTCTCGGTTGCAAGAAGATTACAAGCGATGATGCGTGGCCTGAAGATGGACGTGAATGAAATTGAGGATAGATTTAAAATTGTGAATAGCTTTTCGCCTGCTATGTTGTCCAAAGAAGTTAAAAATGCGATGAATTATGACATAATAATATTGGATTCATATCGCCGATTCTTGCGTGGTCGTGAGGAGAAATCACATACCACAAATATGTTTTATTTGAATTTCATAAAGCCCTTGCGTGAAGCTGGAAAAACTGTTATTATAGTGCATCACTTGAGAAAAGGCACAACATTTGACGAGATTGATGAAGCATCGCTTATGGATGCCATACGTGGTTCATCAGATATTCTCGCCCAAATTGATTTGGCCTTTGTGTTGTCGAAAATAAAGAAAATCGACAACAACGAGATGAGCTACGATGTGTATATTTATACGGCAAAGGATAGGGATGTTCGAGCCCCTGTGCCGTATCTTTTCAATGTCGAATACAATATGGAGACACAAGTTACAAAGTTGAGTATTCAACGTTCTGCTGGGTTGTCATATTCAGATATCATAGCAAATAAGATACTTGAAGTAATCAAACATGAAGAAGAACGTGAAGGCCATGCTGTTGATAGAACAAAAATCATTGAAAGATTGGTTGCTGTTCTTGGTATTCCAAGATTGGCAGCGTTCAACAAATTAAGGGAGCTCAATAAAATGGGATATATTCAAATCCGTGAGAACAAGGTTAGTGTTCTTGGGATTGATGCATTCGCATCCAAGTTTGATTTGGATGTGGTGCCAGTGAATAAAAAAAGTGCCGAAACCATCGACAGATTGTTAGATTCTAATTCCCTCGCTCCCTCTCATCTGGCTGCTAACTCTGTCGATGGCGGCAAAATATATTCATATCTTCCTGGCAATCCATTATTGGAGTATTGTAAGGTTGAGCGGGACAGATATGATGTTGAGCAAAAGTTTGGTGAAGAAGCTGTCAGAAAAGCGTTAGAGGACGGGGAACTCTTTGAGCCAAGACCAGGGAAGGTGAAGAAATTATGAGTAGTATAGGGA
>WALQ01000034.1 GCA_015522745.1 Candidatus Aenigmatarchaeota archaeon | reverse complement strand
GTGGATAGGTGGGAACAAGATTATTGAAGGGAATAAAAACGAAATAAACCATTTTTATAGGAGATTTAAGGATTCTGCATATGAGAAGGGATGTAAGACCGTCGAAACTGCAGAAAACCCAACTGCTACACTTGAAATATACTATAAGGGAAAATTATTGGTACAAGTAAAAAAGGAAGAACGTAAAATTAATATGAGCTTATACCCATTTTCAAATGTAATTTTAGACCTTTAAAAGAATGGTCAATTTCTTTTTAAAATATTCCGGCTAAATTTATTTACTGTTATGTGGGGTGTATTTATGGACAAGCCGACTGTCGATTGGATAAAGGACGTTGTTTCTCGCCAGAACGAATGGCGCTCTTCCTGCGTGAATCTCATTGCGTCTGAAAACATAATGGTTACGGAGCTCCCGAAGTTCGAGTCTCCGGAGCTATATTATAATGATTTCATGCACAGGTACGCGGAGGGCGAGCCGTACAAGCGGTACTACAACGGAACGAAGTACGCGGATGAGCTCGAGGTGGAGGCGATTGAGTATTTCAAAAAGAAATTCGACGCGAGCTACGCGGACGTTCGCCCCATAAGCGGTGCCGTGGCGAACATAGCTGTATTCAGTGCCATGCCGCGCATAACGAACATAGTTGTGACGAACTCCCTGCCAAGTGGTGGCCATATAACGCACAACAAAATGGGGACGATGACACGGTTGATCGGACGGAATGTGTACAACTTTCCAACAGGTGAGAATCCCTTTACAACGGACGTTGACAAGGCCATCAAACTCATACGTAAGATGAATCCGGATTTCGTCGTATTTGGAAAATCGATGTTCCTTTTCCGCGAACCTGTCAAGGAGATACACGACGCCTTCCCGGACCTTACAATCGTCTATGACGCTGCGCACGTTTTCGGCCTCGTTTATCAAGGCGTGTTCCAGCAGCCGTTGAAAGAAGGGGCGAATATAATGACTTCATCAACCCACAAGACGTTTCCAGGGCCGCAAGGAGGTCTGATAATTCTCAAAAACGACGAGCTCGGAATTTATGAGAAAAGCATAAAGACCCAAGTTTTTCCGGGAATATTGAGCAACCACCATCTCCACAGGATTCCGGCTCTTCTCGCAGCGGCTGTGATTCTCGACACAGAGCTCACCGACTACGCAAAGCGCGTTGTTAGCAACGCAAAGGCGTTCGCCGAGGCGCTCTACAATGAGGGATTCGATGTTTGCGCGGCCGACTATGGATTCACGGAAACGCACCAGGTTGTCGTGGACGTCTCAAAGCTCGGCGGTGGCGCGAAAGTTGCCAACGAGCTCGAGAAGAACGGTATAATATGTAACAAGAATTCGCTTCCGTGGGACAAGAGCGTCGTGAAGCCAAGCGGTATACGGCTTGGAGTTCAGGAAATGACGCTAAAGGGCTGGACAAAGGACGACTTCATCGAGCTCGCTAAAAAGTTCAAAAATATACTGATTTAGAACTCCCGCTTTCCGAGCTCTTCGAACATTTCGTCCCAATTCCACATGGGGTATCCGCACCATCTTCCAATTCCGTTCTCAGTCATCTCAGGGCAGAACGGGTGCACGCCGATCCTGTATCTGTAAGCACACCTCGGAGCGAATATGCCTTTCAGCGACGGATAGAGCTCGCGAAGTTTCTTCGCTTCCAGGTATTTGTGGTAGTTTATCTCCTGCTGGGCGTTCATGCACAGGCGAAGTGTGGATTCGTGCAGGTAATTCTTCAAGTCGGACGTCTTGATAACGCGGTATTTTATCCCCCTAGGAAGCAATGCGAGTACGTCGGAAAGGAGGGCGCCCTTTGAAAGAAGCTCTTTCTTGAGCTCCCACGCCTCTTTCATCGCGCGTTCGAGTATGCGCTTCGATTCATTGACATTTCCAACAAGCTTCGGAACCACGTAATCCGGCTCGTCTGAGAGCGCTGCCATGAAAAGGTTTGTGAAGTGCCTCACTTTCCTGTGGCGGACGCTTTGCTCAAATTCGTACTGCGTCATCTCCTCGGCGAACGTGAGACGGACGTTTTCGAGGCATCTGAGCACGGGCGACACGTTTTGAAGACCGAAAGACGTTGCGTAAAACTTGGCTATTCCATCCTTCAATTCCTCGATGTTCAACTTTCTTCCATACGAGGCGATGCACGCCTGCTCAAGACGGTTGATCAAATCTCGCTCTGCCATTGGATTGACTATGACATTTTCGGCGAGACCGTCAAACCACTTTTTATAAGATTCCACATCGCTTGGAATGTCGTCCTCAGTGATTTTGAATGATTTGATCATCTTCAGCTCGCTCTCGGCAATTGACTTCATGTTTGGTATGCTCGGCTCCACGAGTTTGTACATTTTCTCCACAAGTGTTCTGACCTCTTCGCCGAAATCGACCCTCTGCGTGATTATGTAGAGGCGGACGAGCTCGATTATGTTGAGTGCGAATATCATCGATGACGTCGACGCTGCCGGAAAAACTATGCGCGCGTACTGCGTTGCCGCCTTTTTGGCAAGCTTGCCTATCTTTTCGGGCACGTACTTCGGATTGTCTGACTTCCTCATCTTGTCCGCTATATGGTTTTTTAGCGCATTAAGAACGTTTTGATAGTCCGTCCATCTTCGCTCTATGTAGGGCTTTATTGCGTCTTCGTATTTGAGCATTGATTTCGGAAGGCTTATCCTTGGTTTTCTTCCTTCGGAGCTCTTTTCGCCGAGGTAGTTGTACCTGTCGCTCGATTGAGATGTGTTGTAATGCTCGAGAAGGTAGTGCAACGTTGTTGTCGCCTGCCTGGAGAGGCCGTAAATCGAGAACACGATGAGCTCATTCATGAAAACCGTGAGATGACCCGCACGCGCCGTGTTCAAAACGAGCTTTTGCCCGAGCTCCTTCGGGACGCTCTTCGC
>WALQ01000033.1 GCA_015522745.1 Candidatus Aenigmatarchaeota archaeon | reverse complement strand
GTTATATTCTTGGCGGGGTGCAAAAATGAAGAAAAACATGAAAATTAGCGTTCAGAATATGGTTGCTTCTGTAGACACAAAAAAGACGATATACCTTGAGAAACTTCTTCACGTTCTCCCTGAGGGTGAATACGAGCCCGAACAATTTCCTGGTCTCGTTTTCAGAATGGATGAACCGAAAGTGGCCACACTGATTTTCCGCTCAGGAAAAGTAATATGCGTTGGAGCAAAAAGTCATTCTGATATTGAAAAGGCGATTCAGAAAGTAATAAAGTACATAAAAGAAACTGGTGTTAATATATCTTCAAAAGATGTGAAGATAACCATAGAAAACATAGTCATATCCGCTGACTTGGGAATGGAGCTCCAGCTCGACACGCTTGCGTTCCAGCTTGAATCTAGTGAGTACGAGCCAGAGCAGTTTCCGGGGCTCGTTTACAGGATATACAATCCAAAAGTTGCTTTCCTGCTTTTCAGCTCCGGACGCATAGTCTGCGCTGGCGCAAAGTCGATGAAAGCAGTGAAGAAAGCACTTGAGTTTCTTAGAAAGAAACTGAAGTCGATAAAGATGTGAAGCGTCGTCCGCTTTTATAAACTTTTATAAACTTAGTACTCATTCTAATTATAGCACATGAACTAAGTGTGGTTTCCATGGATATAGAGGAGCGCCTCATAAGCTTTTTGCGGTCGAAATACTATGACGAGATAATCAAGGCATATTCTCAGGGGAAAGACTATATTATAGTAGATTTTTCAGACTTGGACACGTTCGATCCGGCCATAGCTGATGAGCTCCTCGAACATCCAAAGGACGTCATGCCAAAGTTCTACGACGCTCTCGGCGATATAGACGTTCCAAATGCTGAGACAAAACTCGAAATAAGAATACGCAACATACCTCAATCAAACACGATAAGAATACGAAACCTCCGCTCAAAACATCTTGGAAAGCTTATGTGCGTCGAAGGAATTGTGAAGTCGGCGAGCGAAGTAAAACCGCAAGTTGAAGTCGCATACTTCCGATGTCCAGACTGCGGAACGATAATGGAAGTTCCACAGGAGTCTACGAGCGTTCTAAAACGGCCAAAGGTGTGCACAAACCCAGCGTGCAGAAGGCGGGGTGGCTTCGAACTCGTGGACAAGAAGCTTTACGACGTCAGGTGGATACGTCTCATAGAGCCGTTTGAAATCACGGAGGGTGAAAAACCCGGTGAAATAACGGTCATACTCAAGAAAGGCCTTACAACCCCTGAGTATCAGCGCATGACGGATCCTGGAAACAAGATAAAAATCGTCGGCATATTGAAGGAACTTCCGAAGCGCATAAAGGATCGTGAGAGCGTCAAGATGGATATGGTCCTTGAGGCAATACACGTTGAGCGCTCGGAAAAGGATATCGAGGAGATAGACATCACGCCCGAGGACGAGGCGAAGATAAAAGAACTCGCTTCAGATCCGGACATTTACAAAAAGCTCGTTGACTCGATAGCGCCTGGAATTTACGGCTTTGATGAAATAAAGGAATCGATTGCCCTTCAACTTTTCGGTGGTGTTCCCCATGTTCTCCCAGACGGCTCGCGCATACGCGGAAACATTCACATACTCATCACGGGAGATCCGGGTGTTGGTAAGTCTGTCATACTCAACCTCGTTTCAAAGATCGTGCCACGCGGAAAGTATGTGTCAGGAAAAGGGGTCTCCGGCGCAGGGCTCACCGCCACGGTTAGAAAAGATGAGGAGCTTGGTGGGTGGGTTCTTGAGGCGGGTGCGCTCGTTCTTGCAAACAACGGTCTTATATCCATAGACGAGTTTGACAAAATGAACAAGGACGATATGGTTGCAATGCACGAAGCAATGTCTATAGAGACGATAAGCATAGCAAAGGCTTCCATAGTCGCGACACTTCCGGCAAGGACATCCGTTCTCGCCGGTGCGAATCCAAAGTTTGGGCGGTTCGACCCGTTTCGATCAATTCTTGAACAGATACAGATTCCCGACACGCTCATGAGCAGGTTCGATTTGAAATTCGTTCTCAAAGACAAACCCAATCGGGTGCGTGATGAACGTCTTGCCGACCACATTTCTAAAGCACGAATAAGTCCGGAGGACATAGAGCCGTCGATAGACGTTTCGCTCCTCAGGAAGTACATAGCGTACGCGAAGCGCAACATAAAGGATATACATATGAGACCCGAGGTGGCGGAGGAGCTCAAGAAATTTTACGTCGACATGAGGAATATGTACAATGGCCAAGACCAGATAGTTCCCATAACGTTGCGTCAGTACGAAGCTCTCATAAGACTCGCAGAAGCATCTGCAAAAATACGGCTGAGTAAAGAGATAAGCAAAAATGATGTCGAACGTGCGATAAAACTCATGAAATTCTCACTGGAGCAACTTGGACGTGACACAGAAACAGGAAAGTTCGACATAGACAAACTTGAATCCGGAATAAGTTCATCACAGCGCTCCAAGATACGCGAGATGCTTGAAATAATAGACGATCTTGACAAGAAGACAGGCGAGGCGAAGATATCCGACATAAAAGCCGAAGCTCAAGACAGGGGAATATCGAGCTCAATGGTCGATGAAATAATTGAGAAGCTTAAAAACGATGGTAGCATTTACGAGCCGCGTCACGGCGTTTTGAAGAAATTGTGACAACAATAAAAAGGTTTTATCCAAATTAAATTGTGGTGATTTGATGCTTGAACAAAAGCGTTTGACTGCTGTCAAAATTAAAATATCTGACATAATGAACGGTGAGTACAAAGTCGAGGAAGGATTTACTCCTAATTACATACTCACAAAAAATGGACGCAAGGTTTCACGCGTTCGCATTCTCGGAACGATTGTATCCGTGTTCGAGTCTGAGGATGGTCAGTTCAACTCCGTAACGCTCGATGACGGAATGGATACAATACGTGTCAAGACGTTTAAGGGAATGAAAATTCTCAAAAATCTTTCCATTGGAAACGTGGTTGATGTGGTGGGGCGCGTCCGCGAGTACAACGGTGAAATTTACATCATACCCGAGATCGTTCATAAAATCGACGATCCGAACTTCGAAACCCTCCGCATGCTTGAAATTGTCAAATCTGAAGAGGAATGGAAAAAGAAAGTCGAGCTCGTTAAGAAGTTCAAGGGAAAAATGGGAGACGACCTTGCTAAATACCTCGTGGAGCACTATGGATTTGCCGATGGTGAGGTGGAATCAATACTTTCAACGCTCGATGAGAAGAAGGAGGAAAAGAAGGAGAATCACGAAGCCGAAATAATTAAAGTCATAGAGGAGCTCGACGAAGGTGAAGGAGCTTCGTATTCCGACATAATTGCCAAATCGGGACTCCCGGAGAATGTTGTCGACGGTGTGATAAACCAGCTTCTTATGGATGGCATATGTTTTGAGCCGCGCCCAGGAAGAATAAAGAAATTATGATTTACTTTTAATT
>WALQ01000032.1 GCA_015522745.1 Candidatus Aenigmatarchaeota archaeon | reverse complement strand
GACGTGTAGGTCTTCAATTTTTAGCATTTCTATTCACCTTGCATTTTGAGCAGACGAACTCGCGGAATATCCCCATGAACATCTTGCTGAAATCCTCGCACATTATTTTCGCCGTTCGTTCGCCTTTCTTCGTTATCGAATAAACTATCCGTTTTCCGTCTTTCTTCGATTTCAAAAGGCCGCTCTTTTCGAGTTTCGCAAGCGTCGGGTACACGGTGCCCTGCGTTATTTTCTTCCCCTTGAGCTCCGAAAGCGTTTTCATGAGCTCGTACCCGTACGACGGGTGTTTGTGAAGAACCCAGAGTATCTGCATCTCCAGAAACCCGTGGTTGCGGTCGAACGAAATGTGTCGATTAGTAGACATAACTATAAAGAAGCGCAAAAGTTTTTAAACGTTATCTGATTTTTGACCCGAGCTCGACGTCGCGGTCCACCGTGAGCAAGGACACCGTCTCACCGTCGTCCGCCGCAAGGAGCATTCCTTCGCTCTTTATACCGCGTATCTCCTTCTGTTCGAGGTTCATAACAACGATTATTTTCTTTCCGAGAAGCTCGTCCTTGGAGTAGTACTTCTTCAGCCCGGCGACGAGCCTTCTCTTCTCGCTGCCAAAATCAACCGTGACAAGGTACAGCCTTTCGGCGTTTGGATGGTCCTCGACAGAGATGACCTTTCCAACGCGAAGGTCCAACTTGGAAAATTCTTCAAATGGTATTTCCATGCTACCGCCTCTTTTCTTTTTATCATCACTCTTTGAGTATTTGCTCCTGTACTTTTTCGCCCTTTCTATCTCATCTTGACTTATTGGTTCGAGCAAGTGCTCGACATTCGATATCTTGTGCCCGGGGCGAATCGTGAATTCCGTGAACTTTTTCCATTCGACGCCCTCCGCGTTTAGCATTTTCATCGCCCGATCGGATATTGATGGAACGAAAGGTCTCAGGAGCTGCGTTATCATTCTCATGACATTTACCGAGAAGTAAAGGGTCCTTTTCGAGCTCTCATCATCGGAGGCCCACGGTTTTCTCTCCTGGAAGTACTGGTTTAGGTCGCGCGCCATGGACATGACTATGCGCAGTGATTCACGGAGGCGAACGTTTGAAACGGACTTAACGAGTTCGTCGAGCCGATTTTCAAATGCTTCCATGAATTTCCTTTCGTCGTCGCCGAGCTCCGCATCCGGAACGATGCCACCGAATTTCGACTTTATGAAATAAACTATTCTGTAAAACAAGTTCCCGTAATTCCCGAGGAGCTCGCCGTTTATCTTTTTCTTGAAATCATCCCAGGAGAAATTCGAGTCCTTCGTCTCGGGTAGTATCGACACCAGGTAGAATCTCCAGTAGTCGGCCGGGAAAAGTTCGAGCGCCTCGTCCGTGAAGAGCCCATTTCCAAGCGACGTGGAAAATTTTCCGCCGTTCCAATTCAAATACTCGTATCCGGCAACGTAGTACGGCAGTGTGTACTTTCCGGCGGCCATGAGCATTCCCGGCCAGAATATCGTGTGAAACGGTATGTTGTCCTTCCCGAGAAAATGATAAATCAGTGAATCAGAATTCCACCACTTCTCGAGCTCATCATCCGACTTGCACCATTCTTTCGTTATCGATATGTAGCCGATTGGCGCATCGAACCAAACGTAAAACACGAGGTCTTCGTATCCTTTCAACGGAACGTGTATCCCCCAGTTTAGGTTTCTCGTTATGCATCTCGGACGAAGTCCCGACTTCATCCAACCGAGGGCGAAATTCCTCGTGTTGCTCGGCCAGTGGTCGTTGGACTTTATCCACTCTTCGAGCCGACCTTGAAGCTTTGAGAAATCGAGGAACAGATGCTTCTTTTTCTTGAATACGATGTCCGTTCCACCGCAAATTGTGCAGTGCGGATTAATGAGCTCCTCTGGGTCGAGAAGGTGCCCGCACTTCTCGCATTGATCACCTTTGGCGTGCTCGTACCCACAGTAAGGGCACGTTCCTTCTATGAATCTGTCCGGAAGGTACATCTTGTCGTGATTGCAATATGGTATGGTCATTTCCTTCTCAAGTATATAGCCGTTCTTGTACATTCGGAGGAAGAGATCTTGCGTTATCTCTTCGTTTTCCTTCGTGGACGTTCGCCCAAAGTGCGTGAAATCAATGTTCCATTTTTTGTATATGCTCTTTTGAATTTCGTGGTACTTGTCGCAGTACGCCTTCACGTCCATTCCCTCTTTCATGGCAGAGACCTCAGAGGGCGTTCCGTGTTCGTCCGTACCGCATATGTAAATGTTCTCAACGTTGAAAAGATCCAGGAATCTGTGAAAGACGTCAGCGGGAAGTATGGACCCTGTGAGATTTCCGAGATGCTTCACGCCGTTGACATATGGCAGCGCCGATGTCACGACAATTCGTTTTGCTTTTGTAACGTCAACCGACTTGATAACAATCACCTCTCGTGAATAAGATAATCATCAACCTCATCTTTCGCTTTCTCGAATTTTTCGTGGAAGTTTATGAGGAACTTTTTCATGAGCTCCGCCGCTTCGCGCTTGCATTCTCCGCACGTCCTCTTGCCGCTCCTGCACTCGTCGTAAATCTTTTTGAGTTTTGCATCGTCGTGGACAAGGTGCATCTTGAAATAGTCGTAAACGCTGCAAACGTCCGGATTTCCCCCGTGCTCGCGGTGCTCCTTTATCGTCCCGCCGCCTCCCGTTATTGCGCGCATTATCTTCTTCTCGGCAACCTCGGGAGCGTCTGTGAGGAATATGGCGCTATTCGGTTTCGAGCCGGACATCTTCGCGCCCGTCAGTCCGCGGATGAACTTGTGATACGTTGACGACGGCTTTACAAATCCTTCTTTCACCGCAATGTCGCGCGACAGCCTCATGTAGGGGTCTTGGTCTATACCTATCGGAACGACCACCGGTTTCGGCCCGCCGAATCTCTCAATTTGGGGGAATAGTATGTGCGCCGTCTCGACAACCCCGTAAAATATCTTTCCGGGCGACGATTCGTTCGTGAATCCGAATATGTCCTTCATCATTGAGAACGTCGCTCGTTTTGATAGACGCACGGAAAGCTCATAAATGTCGCGACACTTCGTTGAAACAAATATGTGCGTCTTTCCTTTTTTGAGTCCGAGCGCGATAAGCGTTGGGATGACGTATTCATACGCGTTCTTCGTCGCCTCGTCGATCGTTTTCACCTTGTTGAAAACGTAGCTCTCGTCGTTTGATATGGGAATGAACACATCGGCGCCGTTTTCCTGGTAGAACTTCGCCTGATCAACAAAGAGCTTGTTTCCGAAATGCAGCGAGCCGGATGGATTCGCCCCCGTTACAACGGCAAATTTCTTGTGGTTCTTAATGGCGTCTATTATGACGTTGAGGTCGCGGTGCGCGAATATTATTCCGCGCCTGTAAAGCATGCTGAGCTCCGTGACTTTTGAAAGCTCTTTTACGACATTATCTATCTTTGAAACCCCAAATTCGTCTATTATTTTGTTGTAATTTATTTCTCCGGACACTTCGTCAACCGTTATTGCCATTAAAAACACCTTTCATTTTAATTTGTTGCTTATTTTTTTAAATGGATTCCATTGGAAGAAAATTCGTCCCACGGATATTTCAGGGCGCTCACGCATGGCAAATCGATTTCAACGCCTTTCTTCTTCAGGACGGCGACTATCTGACGCTCCTCACCACCGCTCTTGCCGTAAAAATGATTGTATAGCTTTATCCACGTTGGAGTATACGATGCGGAAACTATGTCATAAATTCCAAGTGTCGAGAACGTGTTGAAGAAGTTCCCAAATTCGTTCGCATAGTGCTTCTTGACGTCATCATCGTTCAAATCGGAAAGAAGAACTTCTTTCGGGTCATCTGAATCCACGAGCGTTATGTACGCTCCGGATATCTTCGGTGGCCCGGCGAGCACGACGACTTTCGGGTTTATGAAAGGCACGTACAGCATCGGATTGAGTCCGCGCGGGGGCCACGACAGAATTGCAACATCGACGCGCTCTTCCCTTGATAAGAACTCACTCGATTTTTCAATGAAGTAGTTCTGCATGTAATCAATCGTTTCTGTGGCGAGTTTGCCTTCAATGTCGCCAAGCGCGCGTTCTACGTCTTCGAAGAGCTCCGGATAAAAGTAATGGGGAATGTTTCTCGCGGTCGCGTGCACTATGTGAAATTTAACCGAGTCGTGCACAGGATACTTTATGGGGTCGAAACCGACAACATTAACGCCACCTTCGTTGTATATGAGCGATGATATTGCGCAGTTTCCGCACCCCATGTCTATTATGTTAGGATGTTCGGAAAGTTTCTTTGACATGCCGACAACGCTTTTCACGTCGCTGTGGGTTATGGGCCAGTACATCGCCGGCGGCATCCCAAAGATGTAGCGAACGTCCCCGTTCAAATGTTCAAGTATGTTAATCTGCTTCATTGTGTATTCAATCACATCGTCTTTAATATAATTCATAACTTTATAGTAAAAACGAATGTTTAAATCATTTTCTTTTAAACATTGCCCCGAAATTCTTTCATGAATTTTAACGACGTCATGGAAAAAGCCAGGGAGATGAGGGCGGCCGCAAGTGAAAGGGCGAATGAGCTCAGGAAAGATGTCGTCCGTCTCGACGAAGTTGACCTCAGTGGAAAGAGAATCGGAAGCGTTGACGGCGGACTGCTCAAAAAGTCATACCACCCATTTGACGTTGTCATCACAAGGGCCCTCGGTGTTGTTTACACATACGGCGAAAAGTTCTCCGTATCATACTACCCGTCAAAATTTCCAAAGCGCGACATAGAATTCTACATAGGCGATGAATTCAAGTTTTTCTCCAACATAACGCGCGTCAAGAAGGAGATAAAGACGTCGCTTGAATTGGTTGACAAATTCGACCTTGACGCCCTGATAGTTGACGGCTCAATCGTGCCTCACCCGTCCCTGAGACCGAAGGAAAGCTCCGTGCTGTACGAAAATTACGAGGAAATCATCGGGTACTACAAGCAACTTTACGGCAAGTGCAAAAGCAAAGGTTGCCTTCTCGCCGGCGTCGTTAAGGACTCGAAGAGCTCGCACTACTTCAAGGAATTTCGCGACACATTCGTATTGTCGTTCGCGCTCAAAGGCGGAGAGCGCACAAAGTCGTTCAAGTACAACGAGACGAACCTCTCAGACGCGCCACAGAAAGACGAGATATTCTCAATGTACATCAGACCGAATGGCAAGAGCCGCCCGATAAGAATCGATTTTCTCGGCCAGGAAAATGAGCTCCGAACGGCCAACCTCGTTTACACATTGTCGAAATTCTCGAGCGTTGGCATACCTAACATAATCCTCGAATGCGACAAGCGGGTAAAGCTCAGTGACGCGGACATATCCATGCTCGAGAAAAAGATGATGTCCGTGCTTCCAAACGTCCGATTGAGGAGAAACGGTCACCTTTTCTAATTCATCCAATCATCTTCCCAGCGCCTCATTCTGTCCTCGCTTATGAAGTACGTCTTCCTCCTTTCACCGTATTTCTTCCGCATAAAAGCCCCTATGAATGCGCCAAAGAGGAACCCTCCGATATGCCCCGCGTGCGCAACGTTGTCCGGGTACACTATACCAACAAGGTCGAGAAACATCCAGAAAACCGACGCCATGTACAGTGGCATGGGCATTCCGAATGCGAAGACGACCATCTTCGGCCGTATCATCGTCAGGCATCCTATTATCCCAAATATTGCGCCCGACGCCCCTATTATGGAATTGTAAAGCGAAAGTCCGACGATTCCCGAAACTATTCCACTTGAAAAGAATACGAGAAGGAACCGTTTTGTGCCGATTATGTACTCCAAAATATAGCCGAACATCAGGAGCGCGAGCATGTTGTAAAAGATGTGCTCTATCGACCCGTGGAGGAAAATGTACGTTACGTACGTCCATATCGGAGCTCCGCGCGAGAGTGCGAACTCGCTCGTTATCACCGGATTTGCAACTTGCATTGCGTACACAAGAACGCACACGATGAATATTGACGCGGTTGCGTACGGAAATTTGCCCATAATTATGATTTGGAGCAAATCAATAAAAATGCATATCAAAATAGTTGATTATCTATAAGTAATAACTATTTAAATGTTAAATGAACATTATACACATGGAGCTCACATTGTTCGGAAATTATTTTAAAGAAAAAGATGAAGGTCCAAGCAACGATTATAAGAAAGAAATAGACGGCATAAACTTGAACGCATACGAGAAACAGGAGCTCCGCGACATCTACGAAGGCCTTTCTTTCTGGACTCAGTTCGAATCGTTGAAATTCGTCCATCCGAACGACATGATAGCGCTCGCCCTTGGGTACGACTTCAAAAAGGTTGGTGACTACAGAGTGAAATCAGGTGGGACATGTAAAGAGATATTTAATCATTTCATGAATGTGGGCTACAAGCGCAATAAAGAAAAGAAAAAGCATCAACCAAAAGGAACGTACCAGAAAGATCTCGGTGAAGTGTGCAAAAAATTCGTGAACGAATTCAAAGAGGCAAAGATCCCGAGAACGCCAGATGATCTCAAAAATAGTGCTAATGTGTTTAATTATAAAATTGGGGAAGAAAATGGGAAAACATTATTCGAGCGCATCCCATTCGGACACGTTGAGATAATCATACCCGATAATATCGGAAAAATCAGAAAAGGAATCAAAGAAATGCTTCTAAATTATTATCAACGAACTACGGTTTCTCACCCCAAATGAACCAATAGTGTGTAAATCGCTTGTGCTGTCCTTCTATATGAACGTTGTATCCGGCTTTCTTGAACAAATTGCGAACAGTTTCCTCGTTTTTCAAATACGGCTCGCACGGGAAGAAGAAGCTCTTTCCAAATGCGAGGAACGAGAACTTTCCGCCGTGCTTAAGATACTTCAAAAGGTTCTTTATCTGCCCTACCGGGTCCTCCGTGTGTGACAGCGTTGACACGGAAACTATGGAATTGAAGCTGTTCTCTGGGAATTTCGTTATCTCGCCGTCTTCGTGGAGAAGTATGACGTTTGAAAGCGTTTTCTTGCGGAAAATTTTCTTTGATATTCTCGCGAGCTGGTTCTTCGAAAGGTCTGTCGCCACAACGCGCCCGCGCTTCCCGACTATTAGCGAGAGCTCAAGTGTGGTGAGCCCACTTCCAGCACCGAAATCGAGCACGGTGCTACCAGGCCGCACGCCAGCATTCTTTATGACTTTCATCTTTTCCTCTTCGCCGTACCATATCGGGAAGAACTTGTCCCATACCCAAGAAAAGTCGTCAAAGAATTTTCCCACGAACTTCTTGTCGCTGTAAAGCTTTATGATGAGGTAAAACGGTATGCCTATGAAAACGAAGTCGGCGTCTGTCATAAGTATGCTTAAAGAATTCGATGAGTGCCTGCACCAATAGAACATGATGAGTATATTGAAGAATATTATGAACCATGCTATCGGTCGACCGAAGTGAAATGTGAACGTCCTTTTCGATTTGTTTGTCGTTCGCAACTTTATGAAAGCCACTATCACGAATGTGTACAACGTTATTTCGAGAGGAAGCAGTATCTCGAGAAGGTACTTGTAATTTGCGAATCCGATTATCGTTATCACTATCGCTGATATCGTCTGGAATAAAATGGCGTTGTAGGGAGTTCCGTATTTCTTGTGAATCTTCGAAAACTGCGTTATCATCGTCTTGTCGCGCGCCATGGCGTACAGGAGTCGCGGTGACGTTGTTATGTTCCCAGCGACCGTTCCGATAAGCGTTGAAAATATTATTATTGAGAATAAAAATTGCAACGACTTTGGAAATATTCGTTGTACAATTAAAAGTATTGGCGTGTCGGATGCCGCAAATTTACTTATGGGCATCACACCCATAGTGACGAAAACAAACGCTATGCTCATGACAACCGTGAATATTGTGGCCCATACGATCACCTTTGGAAACACGTATCTCGGATTCTTGACTTCTTCGGACAAATAAGTCGCGGATTCCCACCCGAAGAAAATCTCGTATATGAAAAATGTGGCCATCATTATTTTCGAGATGTCGAGTTCAAACGGCAAAAAATTTGAGAATTTCATCTGAAACGCTGATGGAATTGCCACAGTCAGCAGCGCAAGTATGGTTGCAAATCCGAATATTAGAAGCATCTTCGAGCTCCACTTTATGCCACGGTACGTGACGTAGTTCAAAATGAGAATTATGGAAATGGATATCACACCGTACACGAGCATGCTCGCGTGGGGAAGCAGATAATAGAGCGCTCCGACTATGAGCATCGAAATGACTATGTTGAGTATCATCCACGACATCCACCCAACCGTGAATCCCCAGAATCCTCCAAACGCCTCCTTCGTATACTCGTACGCGCCGCCGGCGTTTGGATAGAGCGATATGAGCTCGGCAAATATCATCGATATGAATATAGATACCGTGCCGACGATTGCCCATGAGATCAATGACGCAGAACCCGCGTATCTCGCCCCAATGGCCGGTATGAAAAATATGTCCGTTCCCGCGATTATGTTGACGACTAGGAAAAACAGAACAAATGGTCCAATTTCTCTTTTCAGCTTGCTCATTTGCCGCTCACTCCAAAACAAGTTTCATTCCATCAACGGCCAAATCCACGTCGAAGCTCGTTTTATGCGATTTTATGATTTTTCTGAGCTCATTATCGTCCTGATACCTCCTGCTTATATGCGTTACAATGAGCTTTTTGACGTTCGCCTTTTCGGCTATTCCGAGCGCCTGCTCAAATGTTGTGTGGTACCGCTCGAACTCCTCAAAATACGTTGACTCGTGTATGAGAATGTCCGAGTTCTTCGCCAATTCAACCATGTTTGAGCACGGCATCGTGTCTCCAGAGTACGATATCTTCTTTCCGCGCTCAACGTACGATATGTCCGTCAAGTTCACCTCAATGCCCTTGTAAACAGCCTTTCCGAATTTTTTTATCCTCTTGAATATGGGGCTCTTTTTCGGCAGTCCGAGCTCGCTTGCCTTCTCATGGTCTATCTTCACTCTGTCTTTCTCGACGATTGCATACGCGACCGCCGGTATCCCGTGCTTCACAGGAACGCTTTCCACTTTCAGCTCGTCGTCCTCGAAAATCGTCGTTTTCTCATTCCCCTCGTACGGAACGTCAACAGGAATGACCTTGAACTTCCTCGCCGCGTATCCAATGGAAAGGAATTGCGGAACAAACTTCTCCGCCTCAGGGGCGTAAACGTAAAGCGGGCGCTTCCTTTTCTCAATTGTCATCGTGGAAACGAGACCGAGAAGGCCAAGGAAATGGTCAGCATGCCAATGCGTTATGAATATCCTGTCTATCCTCATGAAATTCAGGCCGAGCGATATTATCTGTCTCTGCGTGCCCTCGCCACAGTCGAGCAGAAAGCACTTTTCTCCGGCCGAGACGTAGCGGACGTATATGGACGGGTGGTTTCTCTTCGGTGTCGGGACCATGGCTGTTGTCCCGAGGAACGTTATTTCGAATCTCGTCATCTTATTCCTCCTTTATCCTGTAATCTACGTAGAGAAGCACGAGCAGTATGAGAACGAGAACGGCGATGGCGAACCTTTTGAGTCCGTAAGCCATTCCAACGAGAGCAAGGCCGAAGTCGAGCCCTGCGGTAAAAAGCAGCAGGGAATTCTCCTCTTCTTTCGTGAAAACGCCGAATTTCCTTTTTCCCTTCTTTCTTCTCGCCATTTCAATCCACCTCATCTAAATTAATACGGTTTCCCAGATTTAAATAAATTAAAAGATTTTGCCGTTATGTTTTGTATGGTGGTGCGATGAACGTGGTTAGAAATTTTAATGAGCTCACGGTGGGGTCCAACGTGAAGATATTCGGTTGGATTCACAGAATGAGAAAGTACGGAAAAATGATATTCGTTGATGTGAGAAACAGGTCTGGAATAGTTCAATGTGTTGTCAAAGGTGATGAGATTAAGAAGCTCGACAGCGTTCTTGAAGAGTCAGTTGTAGAAGTTATCGGCAGCGTCGTTGAGCGCATAAAAAAGAACCCGAACGCAAAGCTTGGTGATATCGAAATAAAAGTGGATAGCATAAACGTCCTGTCAAAATCAAAGCCGCTCCCGCTTGAAATCAAAGACCCCGAAATAATAAAGAGCACGAAAGAAGAAACGCGCCTGAAGTGGAGATACCTCGACTTAAGGCGTCCTGAAGTAATGCAAAGCATACTCTTCCGCGCAAAAGTCGCCCGCGCGTTCCGAGAATTTTTGGACGCCCACGGTTTCGTGGAGGTGGAAACTCCTTACTTTGCAAAGAGCACTCCAGAGGGAAGCAGGGACTTTCTCGTCCCATCGAGGATACACGCTGGAAAGTTCTATGCCCTCGCTCAAAGTCCGCAACTTTACAAGCAAATACTCATGGTTGCGGGATTTGAAAAGTACTACCAGTTTGCGAGATGTTTCCGTGACGAAGACCCTCGCGCAGACCGCCAGCCGGAGTTCACACAAGTTGACATAGAAATGTCATTTGTCACAATGGAAGATGTAATGAGCATAATCGAGGACATGGTAAAGCACGTTGTGAAATCGTTGACGGGAAAGGAGCTCGGTAAATTCCCGATAATATCATACAAGGACTCAATGAACATGTACGGAACGGACAAACCTGACCTCAGGATAAAGGAAAAAATAGAAACCATCGGAAACATGAAGTATATTGTCTCAAACGTTGACGACGATGGCATATTAAACGACCTCTCAAAAGTCAAGGACGTCAAGTTTTCGTACAAAGGAAAGGGGAATTTCGACGACGACTTGAAGAAAATTCCCAAGAGCGGAAACCTCATCGCGTACGCGAAATTCAACGAGTCTAACTGGGAAAGTGCCTGCAAATCACTCGGTGCCGTGAGGAGCATAATCGGAAAATATTCAAACCTCCTGAAAGAGTACAGGTTCGCGTGGATAGTCGATTTTCCACTCTTCGAGTTAAACGACAGTGGTGAAATCACACCGTCTCATCACCCTTTCACAATGGTCAAAAACCCGAAAATGCTTGACGACCCGTTGAACGCGCTCTCGCTCGCGTATGACATAGTCCTCAACGGCTCTGAAATCGGCGGCGGAAGCATAAGAATACACGATGAAAACGTCCAGAGGAGGATATTTGAAATACTGAACATGAATGAGAAGGATATAAACGAACGTTACGGATTTTTGTTGAAGGCGTTTGAATACGGCGTTCCGCCACACGGCGGCATAGCGTTCGGCCTCGAACGATTTGTGTCAAAGCTTTTGTTCAAGGAAAATATACGCGAAGTCATAGCGTTTCCAAAGACATCCGACTGGCGCGACCTCATGTCCGAAACGCCGTCCGAAATCCCGAAAAAATATATCGACGAAACAATTGTGCCAATGATAAAGAACTTGAAAGATCGTCATCTCGTGAAGTGATAATATGTACGATGCAATCGTCGTCCTTGCATGTGGCGTCGGAAAAGACGGCCTCTCCGAAGAGAGCAAGAGAAGGGTTGAGCTCGGCGTCGACCTATTCAAGAAAGGGAAAGCAAAGAAAATTTTAATGTCGGGATCGCAATCGAACGGTGTCGCGACCGAATCCGAGCTCATGAAGGAGTACGCAATCCTTCTTGGCGTTCCGAATTCAAGGATTCTCATTGAAAACGAATCCATTGACACGATAAGTAGCGCGTACTTCGTTGGAAAAATTGCAAGATCTCTTGGATGGAAGAGAATAGTCGTCGTGACATCATCATTCCACGCGAGGAGAACATCATTCATTTTCAAAAGAACGTTAAAGGAGATTAATATTAAATTCAGATACGTGAGAACATTCACATCAGAAAAGCGTGAAGACGATTTACTCAATCTAACGAAGAAACTAATGATGGACAATCCTCGTGGAATCAAAAGAGCTCTCTTGATTTCATCGATTTACATTGCATTGAAATCCATAAACACATTTTCAAGCTCTATCTAAAAAGCGGAATGACAGAATAAAATCTTATGTTGTACAATATCGTCCAAACGATAAAAAGCGCCAGGAAAAAATGCCAGAATCCATTCTTTTCAAATTTTCCAAAGTCAAATTTTTCAACAAGATAATAATTTAGCACCACGTCAATCAAAGTTGATATAGTTATCATAAGTGTGTGTATGTCAACCACATATGATGCAACGCCCATAAGCGCACCGAAAATGTAATTAGCTATCATTTGTTTCTTCATCGCTACCACCAAATGAGCTCAGCTTCTTCTGTGAATATTTGTTCTTCAATCTTTTATACGTTATCCACTTCTTCCTTATGTAGTCATTGTCCTTACCGGATGAAATGAGTTCCTCTAAATACTTTATTGTAATTTCATCGCTCGGATACCCCGAACCAATTGGTTTTCCGAGCTTCTTTTCTATCTTTTTCACTTCGCGGTCCCGCACGACTTTTGCTACTATGGACGCCGCCGACACTACTGGATATTTTTTGTCCGCGTAATTCTCAGCTACTATGACAACGTTCTTGTTTGAAAGTTTCGCCCGAATTTTATCTGCGAACCTCTTCGTATTCGCTTCGGGAGAGTCGATTATAATCTTATCGGGGTTCATCAAATCTATCATTTTTGCCATCTCATCAATTTCTATTTTGTTTAAATTTTTCTCGTTCATGAGCCCCGTGAGTTTTTTCGCGGAAAGTTTCACGACAATAAAATCGTCCGCGAGCTCCATGAGCTTCCCGAATAGGTACTCGCGCCTTGCGGGCGAAAGCATTTTGGAATCTTTTACACCACTCTCTTTTAATTCATCCTTTTTTCTCGAGTCAATGAGGTAACCACACATAACCATGGGACCTATTATTGGGCCACGACCCGCCTCATCTATACCAAGAACTTTCATAGTATCACTTTCCTAGATAAATATATATCGCATACAATACCAATATAATTACAGTGAGGTATAAAATCGTTATCATACTTTTCTTAGATCCTTTCCGTTTAAATCCGTAGTACAATCCAAATATCAGACCACCAAAATGAGCCGCATAATCTATCGACGGGTTTCCACCATAGAACATTGCAACTATGTTATATATTGCATAAAGTATGCCAAGTATGCCAAGTGGAACTGGTACTATATAAGGATAAATTGACATATCGAATGGCGTCAATAGTATGGCAACACCTATTATTGAAAAAATCGCAGCAGAAGCCCCGACCCCAATTGAATTTGGATAAAAGAAAAGTGAGAACACTTCTCCCACGAATGCCCCACCAAAGAAAACAACAAGAAATTCAAGCGGATTGAGCTCCTTTTCGACGGCAACTCCAAAGAATATGAGGACGAGCATGTTTGAAATTAAATGATTGAGGTCGGCATGAACGAATATTGATGTGATTATTGTCCATGGCTTGTATATCATGTTGTTATAAGAGAATCCATACACATCTATGAAATTTACCTGGGAGTGAATCATTGCAATGTACACAAGCATGCATATGAGAACTATGGCAAGCGTGACTTTCATAACTTCAAATATTATTCAAATTATTTAAATTGCAACACTCTTGAAATAAAAAAGAAACTGGCGGACGGCGGCCGACTTCAGAAGAAATAGGACTGGGGTGTGGCGCGACTCGCCGTTCGCCTTTTTATGGGGTGTGGTTTCCGATATTTCGGAAATATGAAGGAAGGGGAAAATTCTTTCCCCATCCGTGTGGTCACAAGTTCCCTTTGTGACAAGCATGATTCGTTAAAAAAATAAAAAAAACGGGGGAGGGTGAAACTCCCTTACTTCAAAAATTCAATTCCGAGCTCGTTTGACAGAGCTCCTTTTCTTCCGTCTGCTATTCTCCTTTCATCTATCTGCCCAAGTATGTATGGAGATTTCACACCAGTTATGATAGTAATGACTTCTATTTTCCCTGCCATATCCGGAAGTACTCGAGCTCCCCAAATTATCTGGGCTTCTGGATCCAAGTACTGTGATACTGTTTCGCCTATCGTGTTTATCTCATCAAGACGCATATCATCTCCACCTATTATCTGTATGAGAGCTCCCGTAGCACCCTTGTAATCAACCTCGAGCAACTTGTTGTTGAGTGCTTTCATAACCGATTCTTTAGCCCGGTTCTCGCTCCCAGATGAACCAACTCCAATGGAAGCTACTCCACCTGATTTCATTACTGCCCGCACATCTGCATAGTCAAGGTTGACGAGCGAAGGCTGTGAAATTGTTTCACTTATCCCCTTTATCATCGTCGCGATGAGATTGTCAGCCATGGCAAACGCATCTTTGAGTGGCATGTTTCCAGCAACCTGGAGCAACTTTTGATTTTCTATGACTATTACTGTATCGGCTACTTTTCTTAGCCTCATGAGTCCATCTTCTGCTTTTCCCATACGTGCGCCTTCAATTTTGAATGGAAGTGTCACCGTTGCAATTACTATAGCACCTTCTTCTTTTGCAAGGCGTGCGATAACTGGAGCAGATCCAGTTCCTGTGCCACCTCCGAGACCGCATGTCACAAAAACAAGGTCTGATCCTTTGAGGACTTCCTTTATCTCGGCTTTTGACTCTTCAGCTGCCTTCTTTCCGACCTCAGGATATCCACCTGCTCCGAGACCTCTGGTAAGCTCCTTACCTATGAGTATTTTCTTTTCTGCCTTCGTGGAATGTAGTAAATGTCTTGCATCCGTGTTTACTGCAACAGTTTTTGCACCAGCTATTCCCATCTCTGTAAGACGAGTTATCGTGTTAGAACCAGCGCCACCGGCGCCCACAACGATTATCTTTGCTTGATGTGATTGGTACTCCGCAAGTTCTTTGTCCATAGAATTCTGCCCAGTTCTAAGATTCGTCCAAGACTCGTTTCCACTCTCCTTATCGAAGATGGACTTTATAATGCTTTCCATTTTTCACCCTCCTCCTATATTTTACAATATATTGATTGCGGCAGCGAAATGCTTTTTAACTTCCGCATACATATACTACTTAGATTTGGAGAAGTTGAAAGCAACAACTATCTTCAAGTCAAGAACTAGATTTGTCCAAAAAGCCCAAATCGGTTCTGTTATAAGCCCGTGAACCGGAAAGTTGGTTTTCTTTGATTCTGTTATAAGCCCATTTATAAGATAAATATGATTTGATTATACTAATTATATTGCTTCCGTACTTAAAAAGCATTTCTATAATGCAACATATAAATTAATACAAATTTAATTCAAAGGTAATTATGCATCTCACATACTATATATTGAACAATTATCTTTTCAGCCTCAATATATTGATGCTTTGCAATCATTAAGAAAATTTTCGAACCTTTTTGAAAATCCAAACAAACGGTTGGAATACAATTATGAACGTTTTTCTTTCGCAAATAGCTCTTTTCTGCGCGCTTCCAAGAAATTGTTCTCATTGCCCAAAAATTCTGCCGCAGTAACTACGCGCTTTCCAAGCTTCTCGGCTGCCGCTAGAACGGACGCTATTTTCTTCTTGTAATTCAAGTCGCGTGCTATATGATGGTCCAAAATTATCGTGTTAACGCTTGTATCGTTTAAAATTTTTATGAGATTTTTATTCGCACGTTCGAGCCCGCTCTTTGGAAGTCGCCATCCAAGAAAAATTGTCGGAAATCCGGAGAGCACGAGAACATTTGGGTTTTCATTTATTATCCATTTTGTAGCTTCATTGGTTTGTGGACCTTGGACATCCGAGGCGTGTATGAACTTGAACTTATTGTAAATCACGTCAACCATTATGACGTATCCGAGCTTTGATGTCCCTCCATGAAAAACTGGTGGGGAGAATTTTAACGTTGTTTTTCCGAGCTGAAATTCCTTTCCATCGCTGATATCATAGTTGAGATCAAACGATTCAAGAAAGTCGTGCGATCTCTTCTTTTGAGAAAGATTTATTTTGTTGTCCGGGTCTTTTATGAACAACTTCTTTCCTGAGTATATGTTATCGTCGGGCATATAGTGGTCGTAGTGGTAGTGTGATATCGTGATGACATCGCATTTTTTCGCGTACGATTTTATAAGCCGTATGCGCCTAGTGAGCTCCTTCATCTCGATATTTGACGGGGGAAGGCCGTATCGTTTCGGTCCGAGAGCTGCCCCGGGGTCGATAAGTATCTTCTGGTCAGTTTCAACATACGTCGCAAGGGACCGCACGCCCATTGAGTCCGCTGCCAACGGAAGTACTTTGAACACCATAAAAG
>WALQ01000031.1 GCA_015522745.1 Candidatus Aenigmatarchaeota archaeon | reverse complement strand
CTATTAGGGTCTGCAATATAAATTGCAAATCAGTCAGTTAAAATAATTTCTATATTTACATCCTTTGGTATTGGGATTCTCGTTATTTGTTTGAGCACGCGCTCGTTGGCACCGACGTCAAGTATTCTTTTGTGTATTCGGAGCTCCCATCGTTCCCAATTGCCTCCTCCACCGCCTCGATGCATTCCGTCACCACATGGCGTCTTAATTAGGGAGACCTTTATCTTCTTCGTTGGAAGAGGTATCGGTCCCGAAACTACTACTCCGAGCTTTTCACTGGTTTTCTTGATTTCGTTGCATATCTCATCGAGCTTGTGAGGATCCCGTCCCATTAGTTTTATTCTTGCTTTCTGCATAGCAAATATAATGAATGAGAACATTTAAAAAGGTTTTTTATTTTACTCGTACCTTAACGCATCTACAGGGTTTAGGCGTGATGCTTGAATGGCGGGAGCTATTCCCGAAAGTATTCCGGCAGACATCGCAAAAAGAAGTGATACCAATATTACTGGAATACTCACACCAACATGGAGATGAACGCCATATGAAAGTGCTGCCAATTCAGCAAGTTTTCCAAGAGCATAGCCAAATGAAATACCAAACACTCCACCAATTAGTCCAAGTATGGCAGATTCGTATAGAAATATGGTTAAAATATCAAGTCTTTTTGATCCTATTGATTTCAATATCCCTATTTCGTGTGTTCGTTCAAGGGTGGAAGTGTACATCGTATTCATTATTCCGACTCCACCAACGAGCAACGATATGGATGCAATTCCTATGAGAACTGCCTGAAGTATGTTCAATATGACATTAAACGACTGTAACATTCCTTTGGAGGTTTTAACATCAAATGTCTTTTCATCTTCTTTTTCATGGCGGTATCGAAGAAGTTCGTGCTCTATGTTGTCAGCAACTTTATCTACATCGAATCCGTCTTTTATATGTACGAATATCATTTGATCTATATTTGGTTCATCATAGACTTTTCTGTATGTTTCCATGGGTATTATCACAGACGTGTCATCCATAGAGTCGCCAATCTTTTCCATTGCCCCGACGACTCGGAACTCTATGCCATTTATAAGTATCTTGTCTCGTATGTGTATTTTCTTTTTCTCCGGGTAGTTTCCCGTATACAAATCGTTGCCGATTATGACGCTGTACTTGTCATTATTCGTGAGTTTTCGTCCATTGACTATTTTATATCCCTTTCTGCTGAACATATAATCAAATTCATTTATAGTGACGCCAGTGACAAAAGTTCCGATGTACGTTCCTCTCACTTTTATACGGTCTGGTGTGAAGCACATTGCGCCTACCGCTTCGACGCCGGGAACGTTCTGTACAATCTTTTCGTCGTCTTTTGTCAACGGATTTTTGGACATGGCGCTCATCATCGGAGTGGATAGTTCACCGTTACTTGAAGAAATTGTTATGGTGTTTGCTCCCATCTTTTCAAACTGGTTGTATATCGCTATCTTGAGTCCTTGTCCAAGCGATATCAGTGAAACGACCGCTGTTATTCCTATGGCTATTCCTATGACAGTTAGTATGCTTCGAACCTTTCGTTCGCGCACATTCTCCCATGCGAACCTTAACCGAAAGTCTATCACTTTTTCACCTTTTTCCAGAATATTGCAATTGCTACTAATACTAGTACGATTACTATTATTGTTCCATATGGACTAGATTTTTTCTCTGCTGTCAATACGCTTATTGTTGTGGAATATTTGCGCTCTTTTAGTTCCGGAGTCTTGTAAGTTACATTCACATTCAATTTATGAGTTCCATACCCACTTAGTGGAACGTCGACAATGTCAAAGTCATCTGAGTTCAAGTCCCCTATATAAAACTTATGGGTTTGATCATCAACCAATATGGAGGTTTCGACAAACTTTGCTCCAACAGGGCCATTGTTTATAATTTCCACGGATGCATCATTGTTTGATGTCTCTGCAACAACATCAATATTTGGCTCTCCGTAAACGTTTATACCGATGTTGTAGTTTTGAGTTTCTATCGTTCCGTTGTTGTCCTCATATGTTATATGCACCGGAACTATCTCTACACCATTTGAATCCGAACTCATAATTTCGAACATTACTGTGACCTTTTCATTCGGCAATATACTTTTTATATATTTTGTGTTGCTTCCCATCATTTTTACATCTGTTGATGACGTATCAAATG
>WALQ01000030.1 GCA_015522745.1 Candidatus Aenigmatarchaeota archaeon | reverse complement strand
AATAGAGGACGTTTATGGGTTCTGTCTCACAGAAGATGCGGATGCAATTGTTGCGACGAAAGACACGCTTGATAACGTCAATATGATAAATGAAAAAAGGCGATTTCTGGGAAGAAAAGAAATGAACGTATTCGTCTTGCCGTATTTTATGCGTAATGGAAAGAAAATATCATCAAGCGATATAAGGCGAAGACTCAAAAGACTTAAAAATATTTCAAACAAAAGAAAGAAGAAGTGAGCTCCGGTAGTCTAGTCCGGTCAAGGATTCGGCCCTCTCGAGGCTGGGACGTGGGTTCAAATCCCGCCCGGAGCATTGAAATGGTTTATCTAGCTTGTCTAGAAATTTATGGGGTGGTTTGGTGGAATATGAAAATGGAACGGAGCTCGGGGAAAATCCGCTCACGGAAAGTGCATACGAAAAATTTGTTTCCGAAAGACTCAGAGAATATTACAATAATTCGAGAGATATAATCAATATGCACAACAGACCGAACGTTAAAATAGATATCAACTTGGCTCGAATTTATAGAGATTCCGATTAAGCGATAACCGTTCGCAGTCTCGGAAGGAATCCGAAATCCGTGTGAAAATTGTACGCGCCGGCATTTAAAAATATTATTTCATCGCCAATGTGTTTCTCATTCTCGAAGAAAACCTTGTACCTGAATATGTCAAGCGAATCCGGGGAGCGCCCCTTGAGGACGTACTTGTACCCGTGGTCGCTTTCACCCTTCACGGGAAGGCGGATGTTCATCAAGAACGTGTCCATATAGGCATTGAATATGGAGCAGTCAAGTATAAGGTTTCTTTCGTACGCGTTGATTACGTTTGTTATGAGTTCAATGGACGGTGCTGCTATGAATCTCCCGGGCTCCATACCAAATTTTATTTTCTTGTCTTTAAGAAATTCGCGAAATTCATCTATTTTTCTTATTATGCTCTTTATGTCTGGATTAGAGTTTGCATACTTTACAGGTATCCCCCCTCCTATCATGACAATATCTATATTACCGAGCACTTCTCCAATTGAATCTTCAAATTCGTCTTTTAGTGACCATTCCCCAATGTTTTGCGTTTTTCTATGGAAGTGAACTCCAAGGGTTTTTATATTTTCGTTTTTTCTCAACATAGGGATTAAGTTATTTATTCTACCCCATCTAATTCCGTATACAAAGTATTTTCCCGTGTAAACGGTATGCTCTTTCATTTTCATCCTTAAAAAAAGATTTACATCATTGTCAATGTCTATTACTTTTTTCAAGTCGTTCTCATTATCAACGATGAATTTGTCAACTCCGTTGTCGTATAACTTTTTCAATTCGCTTTTGCTCTCGCCTTGAAGAATGTAAATTATTCGGTCTTTTTCGGATATTTTTTCCTCGCTTATGGCGGAGCTTACTACGATTGGCGCCTTCGTTTCAGACTCGATTATCTTTCCGACGATTGGATTTGTTTTGAAATTGTAACCGACAATGCCTGCGTGCTTTCTGAGCTCATTATACTGGTCCAACACTTTGGATTTTTTAAGCAGGAAGTAGGCCATTTAATCACCGATTATGCCATCTTCGTGAAGTCGGTCGAGCGCGTACGATATGACGAGCGGGAAAAGGATTGTCACGTCGCCGACAACTGTGACAGAATCAGAGTCGTCTTTTATCTTTCCCCAGCTTTTGGCTTCGTTTGTTGTAGCTCCGCTCATGCTGCCCGATGTGCTTCGCGCAGTCGTTATGTAGACAGCGTAATCGAACCCACCGTTTATGAGAGCTCCGAGGAGGGCGTAATGTTTCGACGTCCCTCCGCCGAGTGCTATCAGAGCTTTCTTATCATCCTGACTCACGGATGTTATCATCTTTTTGAAATCGTCCACGATGTCCACCATAAAGTCCTTGTGGTCTTGCTTTATCATGAATAAATGAAATCCTATGGCGCCGTCCGTTATGGCTGGGCAATAGACCGGAATGTTGTGTTTTGCTGCCTGGTACAAAAATGAGTTTTCATCATTGAGCTCGAGCCCTATCCGCTTGAGGAGCTCCGTTCCGCCTATGGTAGGCGTCTCTTTGTATATCTTCCTCAGAAGGTTGATTATGAATCCCTCGAAGCGCATATAGCTGTCATTCGTTATGGCGAGGTTTCCTATTCTGTTCACACCTCGGTCGTGGAGCTCTATGTCGTCCGCATTGAATCGCGTTATCAGGAATTTCTCGCCAATTGACTTCATTACGTCCTCTTCTATTGCGCCGGCGGTCGTGACTATGGCATCTGCCATGCCAAGCTCTACAAGCTGCGCGAAAAGCCCGCGAAGTCCGGATGTTCCCATGTTTGATGTGAATGTGAGGAATATCTTCGCACCTTCTTTTTTCATTTTGTAGATTATTTCGCCGGCTTTGTGGAGCTCTATGCTCTGAAATCCGAGAGTTTCGAATTGCTTTACCATATCGAAAACTTTCGTTCCGTATTTCCATTTGAAGTCCTTTACGTATTCCATAAAATCACCATATCTTATATTCAAGATAATACGGTAAATGCATTTAAAAATAAAAATATAATATTATTGCTGTAATGGGCCCGTGGCCTAGTCTGGATAAGGCGCCTGGCTTCGGAGAAGCCCTTTCTTAGAAAGAAAGGGCTTCAGCGGAAAGAACTTCGCGGAGATTCGAAGAGCGTAAGTTTTTGTTTCGCGTGTGTAGGAGAAACCAGGAGATCGCGGGTTCGAATCCCGTCGGGCTCATTAAGTTTTATAAGTTTTCGCGCGGACTTATAAAAAGCAGAAGTGGGTCTGTGGTCTAGTCGGCTATGACGTCGCATTCACAGTGCGAAGGTCGGCGGTTCAAATCCGCCCAGACCCATAAAAGGCCTTTCTTCAAAAGAAAGGCCTTTAGGCGAAAGAACTTTTTTTGGTTTCTCGCTAAAGCCTCTTTTTCAAAGAGGCTTTTCTTTCAAGAAAGGGTTTTGAGGGCTTCTTTGAGAAAAATTTTCTTTCCGATGAAGACCTTTCTTCTTAAGAAAGGGCTTCTATGGTCGTCCCTATCTTCTCCCCATTGAGAACGCGGATTATGTTCTCCGGGTCGCTTCCGACTATGTGCGTCGTTATTCGATTCTTCGATATGATTTCAAGAGCGGTCTTGTCAACAACGCCGTAATTTACCGGAGCTCCGTCCTGTGACAATGAGAGCGCGTCCTCGAACTTTATGGACTCGATGAGCTCGGCGTCCTCAATTTTTTTCGGGTCCTTTGTGTAAACGCCGTCGACGTCCGTGAGTATTATAATCTTGTCCGCGCGCACCTTCTCCGCTATTATCGCTGCCGTTCCGTCACTGCTGTGCCCCGGCTCGAATCCAGATGCGACCAACGGCGCTCCGTTCACATCGCTCTCGCGCTCGGCGAATTTCGCGTCTATGAGATACGCAAGCGTCCGGCCGTTCGCGTGAAGAATGTCTATGAGAACCCACTCCGCCTGATCGTGTGGGAGCAAGTCCTTGATGGAGTTGTAGTAATTTCTCGCTATCTTTCCGCCGCCTATGACGACGTACAACTCGTTTTCCTCTTTCACCTTCTTCAGCACAGGAACAAGACGCTCGAAATACGACCTTATGGGACCGTTTTCGCCGATAGAAATAGACCCGCCGATCTTAACAACAATTTTTGACATAATAGAATTTCTCACGTATGAATTTAAAATTTAGCGCATTAGTTTAGTTATGAAAAAATCGATACTCAAAGAGCTCGGTGGGAGTTCAAAGTCGCCGTGTGATGCCTTGGATAATTTTCGCGACATTTTAAGCAATGACATAAAGATAATTGAGAAACTCGTAGACGGTGGAGATGAATTTGATTCTGTCATAATACGTGGAATGTTCACAAAGAAAGAACGCCAGAAAATGCTTCCAATATATACGCATCTCCAATCAATTTTTTGGATGTCTCTTGCAGTTGGAAAAAACAGCGACGACTGCGACAAGTTCGTTTCTGATGTATGGAATGATTGGAAGAAAGTTCATAAATCCGTTGTGGATATAATCAATAAGATATCAGATGAATGGAAAAAGGTTGAGGTAAAGCGTGTAAATACATCCTACTTGTACTAACCAAAAGCTTTAAATATTACTAAAAATATATATCACTCATAAGTAATTAAAAATTAATATATTGGAGGCGTATAAAATGGTGGACATTGTCAAGAGTAAGAAATCCGAAGAAGATAATAAGTACAAATTTACAAAAGAAAAGACCGAAAATAAGAAAAAGGTCGACTTGAAAAAATTACGTGAAAAAAAGTTCAAACTTGCCAAAAAATTTGCAGATGAAATAGTCAAGAAGTACGATGGTGCCATAAAGTCCGTTGTTGTTTTTGGCTCTGTTGCCCGCGGTGACATGACAGAAAAAAGCGATTTGGATCTGATAGTTATATATGATGATGTCATCGCTCGAATGACAGACGACGTGAAGGAAAAATTTGATTACGATATTCGTGAGATTGCAAAGAAAATAGACAATGACATGTCCGTGCAACCTGCCTGGTCACTCACGGAATTCTGGGAAATGGCAAGAACCGGGCATCCATTGCTCGTTACCATAGTGCGTGATGGGTGGGCTGTGTATGATACGGGATTCTTCATACCATTTAGAAAACTACTTGAAATGGGAAAAATACCTTCTACACTCGAAGCTGTCGAAGTTTTCATGTCAAACGCCCCTCAAAAAATACTCAAAGTTGAAAATATGAAGTTGTACATGATAGCAGAGGATCTCTACTATGCTGTTCTCAACGCATCACAAGCGTTGTTGATGTATCTCGGATACGATGTCCCGTCACCAAAAAACACGCCAAAAGTGTTTAGACAATATGTCGTTGGTTCGGGTATTGTAGATGAGAAGTACGCAAATTTTCTTGAGAAGGTAATACAATTCAGGAAGGGTGTTGAGCACAAGGAAATCACAAGTGTCAGCGGAGTGCGTCTTGACAAGTATATCAGGCGTTCGAAAGCGTTCGTCGCTAAGATGATGCATATGCTTCAAAAGTTACAAGTGCAGAAGAAAGCAAAAATTATAAAGAACAATTATGATACGATGTTGGGTGCCTGCCTCATAAAATTGAAAGAAATGGGAAAACTTGAGAGTGATCCCACAAGGCTTCCTATCACAATTGACAAGAACATATTCTCTGATAAGGAGCAGTATAGGGAAATATTCAAAAAGGTCATTGCAATGAGAAAGATGCTTGAAGATGGAAAAATTAGAGAGCTCCCTGAGAAAGATGTTGAGCTCGTGAAGCATTACGTCGATAGGTTCATTCGTGACGTGGGATTGACGAACGATGAAATTGAAAAGAACAAAGGAATAATAGAAGAGTTGGAAGGAAAAGGCAAAGAGAAGTCAAAAGACGGAGACAAAAGAAATAAAAAACAGCAAAACAAATAATTAATAGGGTGATGAGATGAAAACGGAATTTGTAGTGCATGGTTATTGGATAATTGGTGCAATATTTATGACATTCGGATGTCTCATACTCGGTAATGTTGAATGGGTAGAAGGAACAACCAAGGCAAGTTTTATAATATCGCTTGTGCTCGCATTTTTGTTGCTTCTCATAGGAGGGTTGTTTTGGATATCGTCAGCAATAAATGCGAAAGAAATGATAAAGTAAACAAAAATTAAAAGAATATTTAATTTGCCTTTTCCACTTCAGCTTTCTTTTCTTTTGGCTGTTTTTTCATTTCTGTTTTCCTTATTTCAACTGAACCCACTGGGTATATCTTTCTGAGCTCTGATTTGAGCTTCTTTGCCATTTCTCCACTTATTATATCTTTCACGGTCTCTTCAAGTGTTTTTGATGTCCACTCGTTTAATATCTCTTCTGTTCTCTTTCTTACGTTTGTATTTATTGAATTGCTTGTATTCCTCAAAAGTATGACGAGTACTTTGAATCTAATTTCAGAGCCGTCTTTAAGGGTGACATTCTTTATGACATCAACACGTTCTGACCTTCTTTGAACAAGTCGGTAAACCCGCTCTCTAACTATTTCATGCCCGATGAAATTGGTGTAAGCTTTTGTCCCTTCTATTTTGTAAACTCTTAACTTTACCTTTATGTAAAATTTTGAGAAATCATCGTTGAGCTCAACTAAGCTTGCTTCATACGTTCGACCCATTATGTTTTTTGAATCGAAAGCCGGTGTCTCTCCTATTATTTTGTTTCCAAAAATTGGCGGAGCAATTACCTGATACCATTCTTTGTTCAATCCCACAATATCACCATTTCAATTTAAACTTTAATGAATTATCTAACCAAATGTTTATAAACATTGGTTACAACATTTGTAAAGGTTTAAAAGTTTTTAAAGTTTATTTATGATAAACTTGAAGTGGTGTTTAAATGGCAAGAATGCATTCGAGAAAGCACGGTAAATCCGGGTCCAAAAAGCCCGATGAAATAAAGAAGCCGACATGGTTACAGTACGATAAGATAGAAGCAGAAAAAATAGTTGTAAAACTTGCCAAGGAGAGCTATGCGCCAGAGGCGATAGGTCTCATTTTGCGCGATCAATATGGCATACCCGATATAAGAATATACAACGAATGCATAACCGACATACTTAAAAAGAATAGCATGCTTCCGGAGATTCCAAGCGATTTGTTCTCTTTACTCAAACGCGCGGTAGCGCTGAGGAAGCATCTTGAAAAGAACAAGAAAGACTCGACGTCGAAGCGTGGTCTCGAACTTCTTGAATCAAAGATACGTAGACTCGTTAAATATTACAGACGAACTGGACGTCTTCCCGGGAAGTGGAAATACGATCCTGAGAAGGCAAAACTTCTCGTCAGGTAAGAACTTTTTATCCTTTTACTTTCAATTCTATTTATGGAAGTAATGTCCCAGGGAGCTGAAGCTATAATTTACAAAGACGGGGATGTCATAGTCAAGTTTCGCGTTCCAAAAAAATATAGAATAAAAGATCTTGACGAAAGACTTCGCAAGAGTCGCACGAAGCGCGAGGCAAAAATATTGCGCGACCTGTCAGAGATGAACGTTCCGAAACTGATGGGTGTTGAGAAATACACACTAAAGATGGAGTTCGTGTGCGGAAAAAAACTGAAAGACGTTCTCATTCTGGACATGTGCACAACAGTCGGCGAGATGGTCGGCAAAATGCACGCACGCGGAATAATACACGGCGATCTTACAACGTCAAACATGATATTACATGATGGAGAAATTTATTTCATAGATTTCGGTCTTGGAAAGTACACCAAAAAAGTTGAAGACTTTGCTGTTGACATACTCGTGTTCAAGCAATGTCTCAAGGCGACACATACGAAAATGTTCAAAGCGTGCTGGAAAAATTTTTTAGATGGATATTTGAAATTTATGGATACAAATATCTTGAGACGCGTTGAAAAAGTTGAGAAGAGAAGAAGGTATTCGTAGGTGCTTTGATGGAGTTCATTGATTTTGTAAATAATGCGTCAAAAATTTTGAATGGAAAGAATTATATAAAAATAGTTTCTCATTACGATGCAGACGGACTTTCAAGTGCAGCAATACTTTCAGCGGCTCTTGAACGTGAAGGAAAGATGTTTTCTGTGCGAATAGTGAAACGCGTGTCAAATGAGCTCATCGAGGAGATAAACAATGAGAATCCTGATCTTGTAATTTTTAGTGATATAGGAGCGAGCTATGATCTTTCCAATCTCAAAGTGCAAGGTCTCATACTTGACCACCATAAGCCGAAGAAATTATACGGAGATAATGTACTAGAAGTCAATCCCATGTATTATAACATAGAAGAACTCTCTGGAAGTGGCGTCTCGTATCTGTTTGCGAAAAATCTGAATAGAATGAACATGTATCTTTCCTACCTCGGCATAGCCGGTGCAATTGGTGATATTCGCCCCATGGTTGGAATGAATTATATGATACTTTGTGATGCAGAAAATATGGGAATCGTGAAACTCTCAAAATCTCTAAATATATTTGGGACATCGACACGCTCCATACACAAGTCTATATATTTAAATGAGATATTGCCGAATATCAATTCAGAATCGTCATCAGTACAATTTCTTTCTGGAATAGATATAGATTTGAAAAAGGATGGAAAGTGGAGAACACTTGATGATTTGACAGAAGATGAAATGAGGAAGCTTGTTTCAGCTATAATTGAAGAGCGGATAAGAAATGGATTCACAAATCACGATGACGTTTTTGCAATGAGAATGAGAATTCCAAAACTCGGAATGGATATAAACGAGTTTTCAACCGTGTTAAACGCATTCGGGCGTCTTGATAAATATTATGAAGGAGTGAAATTCGCGTTAAATCCCACGAAAAAAGTTGCGATGAAAATATACAAAGAGTATCGTATGTCCATTGGAAAATATATGAGATGGATGAGGCAGAATGTTGAACTTTCAGATTTTACTATAGTCGATGCCAGAGACAATATCAACCCAAACTTCATAGGAATCGTTTGCTCTATGATAATAAAATCAGAAAACGTGGGAACGATAATCGGTCTTTCGAACGATGGTGATATGATAAAAATTTCAGCACGCTCGAAATTTGGAGATATGAGTAAGTTTGTCAATTCACTTGTTGATAAATTTGGTGGTGAGGCTGGCGGTCATATGGAAGCCGCCGGAGCGTCTATACCGATGAGCAAAAGAGAGGAATTACTCGATGAGCTCAAAAAGATTTCTTCCATACCAATCAAAAAATAATTTAAATACTTTTCTATTCAGTATATACTGTAGTTTTAACCTATGAACATTCGTGAGGTGGAATGTATGGATACAAGTAGAATTCTTGAAATTGTGGAAGTTGCCCGAGAAACAGGGAAAATAAGGAAAGGTGTAAATGAGGTTACAAAGGCCATTGAACGCGGTCAGACAAAAGTTGTCATAGCTGCCGAAGATGTTAACCCACCAGAAATAATAATGCATCTTCCTGCTCTTTGTGAAGAGAAGAAGATAAAATTCATTAAGGTTCCGAGCAAGTCTGAGCTCGGTCGGGCTGCTGGACTTAGTGTTCCAACATCAGCTGTTGCCATCGCCGAAGCGGGTCAAGCTGATATAAAGTCAATAGAGTGATAAAATGATCGCGACACAGGCACAAGTAATCCAAATTTTGAAGAGGTCTGGAATCAAAGGCATAACCCAAGTTCGATGTAAAGTCATCGGAGGTCACGAAGAGGGTAAAGTGCTCATAAGAAATGTCGTCGGACCAGTGAAACTCGGAGACATACTGATGCTTACAGAAGTTGAAATGGAGAGTTCAGGAAGCATAGACTCGAGGAGGAGATAATCATGGTCAAATGTAGCTTTTGCGGAAAGACGATAGAAAATGGTACAGGAATAATGTACGTCAAAGCGAATGGCCAGGTCTATTGGTTTTGTTCGACAAAATGCGAGAAGAACATGCTCAAACTTAAGCGAGATCCTAGAAATGTAAAATGGACTGAGAAGTGATTATTATGGCAAGAAATCTTATAAGAATAGCTTCAACCGATATCGATTCATCTTTGGGTTTACAGAGGGCCCTAATGAAAATAAAAGGCGTGAGTTTCTCGTTTTCGAACGGGTTAATCAAATCACTAGCACTCGACCCAAAGAAGAAAATCGGTGATTTGTCAAAGGACGAGATAAAAAAGATAGAAGATGCGATAAGAAACCCATCGCTACCAAGATTTATGCTCAACAGGAGAAAAGATCCAGAATCCGGAAAGGATACGCACTTGTCCGGAACAATCATCGACATAAAACTTAGATCTGATATCGATAATTTGAGAAGAATACGCGCATATAGGGGAATACGCCATGAACTCGGCCTACCTGTACGTGGTCAGAGGACTAAATCGTCTTTCAGAAAGAACAAGATTAGCAAAGTTGGTAGAAGGAAGTAGTGAGGAGATTTTATGGGGCATCCTAAAAAACTGAGGAAAAAATATGAAACACCAAAGAAACCATATGACAAGGAGAGACTTAATGAAGAGATCAAACTTGTTAAGGATTATGGATTGAAAAACAAACATGAGCTCTGGCGAGCTGAAAGTATGCTTAGAAACTTCCGAAGAATAGCTCGTGAGCTTCAAGGTAGCAAAGATGAAAAGAAGGAAAACGAGCTCATAAAAAAACTTGTAAAAATTGGATTGGTTGCACCCAAATCAACTTTGGATGATATACTCGAATTGAAAGAGGCTGACCTTCTTGAGAGGAGGCTTCAAACCATAGTATTCAAGAGGGGTCTCGCAAGGACCATCAAGGCAGCAAGGCAACTTATAACTCATGGTCACATTTCCATAAACAAGAGAAAAGTTTGGTGGCCAAGTTACACAGTTCCGGTATTGGAGGAAACAAAAATAGTTTTGGATCCTAATATGAATGTGGCTCCGTCTGCAAAAGATGCTTCCAAAGAGAATAAAGAAAAAAATAATAATTCCAAAGAGGGAGAAAATGGAGAAGAAAAGAAGTAGAAAAGAACGATGGGGAATTTGCTACATTTACTCCTCAAAGAACAATACGATTGTTCACATTACTGACATAACAGGTGCTGAAACCATAGCACGCTACTCTGGGGGTATGATAACCAATCAAGATCGTTTGAAAGGCACCCCATTCCCAGCTATGAAAGCTGCACAACGTGCTGTTGACAACGCAAAAATGATGGGAATAACAGGCGTTCATATTAAGATTAGAGCTCCTGGTGGACACAAAAGCAAAGTTCCGGGAAAGGGAGCTCAGTCGGCAATACGTGCCATAGCTCGTGCTGGATTGAAAATAGGACGAATAGAAGATGTGACTCCAATACCTCATGACTCTACCAAGAAAAAAGGTGGACGCCGCGGAAGAAGGGTGTGATGATGAAGATAAAAGTACTTGAAGAAAAAGGTAAGCGCCTCAAAATGATAGTAAGTGAGGCAGACAATCGATTTATGAACACTTTGAGAAGATTTTCATACGGCGAAGTTCCAACTATGGCAATAGATGTTGTTCGTTTTCAAGAGAACTCCTCTGGAATGTACGATGAAATAATTGCACATAGACTTGGACTCATACCGTTGACATACGATGATAAAATCTACTCGTATGGGAGCAAGAAGAAAGTAACTTTTGTTTTGGAAAAAGAAGGACCATGTATTGTCCGTTCTGGAGACATGCGTTCGACAGATGACTCCGTGAAGCCAATTTACGACAACATACCCATTGTAACACTTATCGAAGGACAGAAATTAAAATTCGAAGCCGATGCTATAGTTGGCAAAGGAAAAGAACACGCAAAGTGGCAAGCTTCCATTTTCGGATACAAAAATATGCCATCAATAAGAATAAACAAGAAGAAATGCACGAACTGTGACCGCTGTATCGAAGTTTGCCCGAAAGGTGTCTTGGTCAAGAAAAACGGTTCAATAGGGGTTGAAAATTCAGTCAACTGTGATTTATGTAACAGATGTGTTGAAGTGTGCCCAGATGGGGCAATAACCGTTGATTACGACAAAAACTCGTTTTATGTTGATGTTGAAAGCGTTTGCGGATTTTCAGCGCGTGATATAATTAAAAAAGCTTTGGAAGAAATGAATTTGCATGTCAATGACATTTCAGGTAAAATCTCAAAGGCGCTTAAGTAGGCACCCTGTTCATACTTCGGATGCGGGGGTGCCCGAGCCTGGTCAAAGGGGCAGGACTTAAGTCCTGTTCGTGAGAAATCCTGTGGCTTAGTGCCTTCGAGGGTTCAAATCCCTTCCCCCGCACTGATGTTCATAAAAAATCAAGCAGGTTGATAAAAGTGAAAAGAGAAAAGACAAATCCAGAATTGAAGAAACTTATAGATAAATTTAAACATGGAAATAAAGCGTACAAACTCATAGGAAAATATTTATCAAGACCAAAGAGAAAATCCAAACCAGTTAACCTTGCAAAGATAAATAAGGTTGCTCTTGATGGAGATATTGTTATCATTCCGACAAAAATCCTTGCAATAGGGAAACTTGAAAAGAAAGTTAAGATATATTCTCTTTCATATTCAAAAACATGTGAGAAGAAAATTTCAGAAAGCGGGTCGGAATTACATAATCTCTCAGAGGTATTGAAAGGAAATTTGAAGGGCAGATTGATTGTATGAGGTGTAAATAATGATAATAGATGCAAACAAGGCTGTTGTAGGGCGACTGAGCTCATATGTGGCAAAACAATTGCTCAAAGGAGAGAAAGTTATCATAATAAATGCAGAGAAGGCAATTATCACCGGAAATAAAGAGGATATAATCCGTGAGTTCGAGGAAAAGAGAGCACGGGGAGTTCCAAAATATGGTCCGTTTTTTCCAAGAAGACCAGATCTCATATTGAGAAGGATAATACGTGGAATGCTTCCGTACAAAAAACCGCATGGTCTCAAGGCGTACAAAAATCTAAAAGTCTATATGGGAACACCTGATGACGTCAAAGGAGATGTAAAGAAATTTGGAAAAGAAATGAAAACAAGATATACGACACTTTATGATATTTCAAGAAAACTTGGCTGGAGTGATTAAAATGGTCAGACAAAAAATAATTCAAACTATTGGAAAAAGAAAAAAGGCAATTGCACGTGCAATTGCGAAATCTGGAAATGGTGTAGTTAAAATAAATTCAGTTCCACTGAATTCGTTTTCAACGAAATATATACGAATGTGGATAAAGGAGCCACTTATGCTTGCTGGAAAACTATCGAGCAAACTTGATATTGACGTTACTGTTAGAGGTGGGGGAGTTTGGGGTCAGGCCGGAGCAATTCGAACGGCAATTGGTCAGACTCTTGTAAAGTTTGATGAAAAGCTGAAAGAGAAATTTGTCGAATATGACAGAACTCTTCTCATTTCAGACTACAGAAGAACAGAGCCGCACAAACCTTCAAGATCATCAGCAGGTTCAAGAAGAACGAAGCAACAGAGTAAGAGGTAGATTTGTATGATGCCACCTATAAGATGCCCAACGTGCGGAAAGCCACTTGGGCAGTATTGGGAAGAATATAAGGATCGTGTGAAAAATGGAGAAGATCCAAAGAAAGTGTTGGATGACCTTGGAATAGACAGATATTGCTGTCGCACAACAATGCTTACAACAGTTGACCTTATGGAATTGGTGGCGCGATTCAAAAAGTAAAATTATGCAAACTTTTCCAAAATCTTTTTCTCATCTTTTGGTATTTTCATTGTTTTTATTATGCTTTTCATCGATGGCAGCATTTTGACAAATCGTTCAGAAGACATGTGAACGTACGATGCGTACTTCCTGACAATTTCAAGATCATCTGAAGATATCTTGTTTTTCCTAAATCTCTTTGGTGGTGCGTAACGAACAAACTTCTTGTACTTTTCTTTTTTGCACAAACTTACCCCTGCAAGAAGGTCGTACAAATAAGACATGAGACCCCACGATTGTCTCTTCATGATTTGTGATTCTATGAAATCTTCGAATGAGAGGATATCAAACGCTTTGCTTATTTCTTCAACTTTCTCATATTCGTTTGGTATGTTTTCTTCTATCCACCACTTGAGCTCTCTTATATCTTTGTCAGATTTTTTTATAGCCCCAAGCGCATTTTCATATGTGCTTGACTTAAAAATAATTCCAAGAACTTCAAATACGTTCTGCAAATTGTCCCTGTAAAAATCAGTATTTTCTGATTCAAGATCGAGTATTGCAGCGCGCAAATCGCCATTAGACTTTCTTGAAATTTGCTCTGTGATGCCATCACCGGTGTGCATGTGCTCATTTTTGACAATTTTTTTCAAAATGGATCTTATCGTGTCCGAGCGTATTTTGAAAAATTTCACAACATTCAGTCTTGAAATTATATTGTACAATGGTGAATCGTAAATGTCGTTGACTATAAGTATGACTGGGAACTTAGACATTTTGATAAGCTCGTTGAGTCCCTTCGACGACGACAAAGTTTCTGCCTCATCCAGAACGATAACTTTTTTCTTTTTGAAAAGGCTTTGCTGCTGGGATGAGCTTATTACAGTTCTTTTTAACGATTTGTAATTTCTGAGCTCATCTGAGTTCAAATTTATCTTTTCCAATCCGAGCTCTTTACAAATCAAATCAACTGCTGTTGTTTTGCCTGATCCCGGAGGTCCGACGATTGTTATGACCTTATTGGACTTTATGAGCTCTATTATTTTCATTGTTTGAGACTTGTTTCCCGCGAGTTCTGAGAGCGCTTTGGGTCTATACTTCTTCAAAAGCATAAAAGTATTACATAAAATTATTTTAAATTCTTTTTATTGGAACTATAATCATGGATTACATGAAACTTTTGAAGCGGGCGAATGATTTGAAACCCAAGAACCTTTTATCTGGAGAGAGATTCGAGCCTCCTCAGGCGGATATAATCTATTCTGGAAACAAGACTGTGATAGTCAATTTTGGGAAGATAGCTTCCGCCATGCGGCGCGAAAAGAAGCACATGGCTAAGTATCTCTTTAAGGAGCTTGCTGCGCCCGGAGACATCTCTGGAAATGAATTGATAATTCTTTCGAAACTTCCGCGAAGCATCATAAGAAAGAAAATAGAGTCATATATGAAGGAATACGTTATCTGCCCACAATGTGGAAAACCGGACACAAAGATAGTTAAGGAAGATGGAATAGTTTACCTAAAATGTGAAGCGTGCGGCGCAAAAAAATTCATCAAAAAATTGTAGGTGTTAACATGTTTTCATACACGTATTTTGAAGATTTCAAGATGCTTGGAATATGTGATTCTGAGGTTCTTGGAAAAGTTCTTCATGGTGAAACAGACATGGTGATATCCGAGTCTTTTTACGGGAAAGATAAATGTAATGAAAGTGAAATAGAAACCCTTCTCGAAAAATCGACTAACATCAATTGTATAGGAAACAAAATAGTCGGCTTTCTCATAAAAATGGGGGTTGTTGACAACAAAGATGTTGCTGTCATAGACGGGGTGAAACATGTCCAAATATACAAGGTGTAAGTCACATTCAAAGGGTCAGTGGTTTTTGATATCGGCCGTGTTGATTTCTTATGCACTTGTATCCATATTTTCCGTTATGAACTCTTATTCTGAAGGTAAATATTATTGGGGACTTATAAACAAAGCTGGATACACAATAAGGAACGTTGAAAATTATCTCAACCAAACAACGCACATGAGCTCAATCGATGAAGATATTCAATATTCCATAAATAATTTGCAGGAAATGCTCGCAGATGAGGGTATTTATTCTAACATCACTTTTTCTAGAAATGGAAACGAAGTAACTTATTTTGTAAATATGTCCAATTCTAAGTTTTCAGTACACCGGGTTATGACGTTTCCGTGAAATCTTTCAAAGTCTTCATTCCAAGATATTTTATTTTTGCGGTTTTTATTGTTCCTGTGATTCCAAGAACTTTTATTATGGCTTTGTGATCTCCCAATATTTTTATGAACGTGAGTGCGCTTCGTACTTCTTCGGTCATGTCATGACGGCATCTTATTAGACCGCGGTTTCCGCCATAAAGATTCTTGATTACCCAAACATGAGATTGAGCAGCTCCATGCTCCCCAAACAAATTTATCATTGATTTCCAGAGAGCACTAAGTACGTATTTATAATCTATTTCGTCGTCTGAAATTATCTCGAACGCAATGTATCTTTTTTTAGGTCTAAGCGTCGGAGGGAGTATTTTCGGTCTGTCCATCATTTATTACCTCCACATCTCCAATTTTCTTTCCTTGAAGTTTTTTTCTGTTTTCCTCGACAATTTGTAAGGGTATTGTTGACACGGTATCTATGGCATCAACTATTGGAAGTCCAACAAGGTGAGCTATTGATGCCAACTCTCTTCCTGAGCGCATGTTCCATTTAGAGACAGCACTCGACGTCGTGATTATTGGAGTCTTATAATTCTTGCATAACTCGATGTTTTTCATTATCTTCTTCATGGTTTTTACACGGAGTATTCCTGAACTTTCCAAGATCTCCCTGAAATTTATTTCTATGGCAACATTGTTCTCTGCGGCGCTCTTGACGCATATGTGGTCGAGACCGGAGTCGTTCCTGTTGAGCTCTGGATGCGCAAGTATGTCTACTTTCGAGTTTTCGCACGCCACGCGGTTCACTTCGTATGAGCTACCGTGCACTATGACAATTTCAATCTTCTGTCTGACCATGCTAACTATGTTGTTGATATCTTGCGGTCGGTCTGCTTTGACAATCACGCCTGAAACTATATCTATGTCGTCATAATGTGGGAGACTGTTCACGTATTCTTTTAGATCTTTGAGCGATGTATAATACATTGGCACACAAATTCCAGAAAGTCCGAGTTTCCGAGCCATCTCTACAACTTCACTGAGCTCATTTTCGCCTATTGAAGACTTCGTGTGTACTACCATGTCATAAAACATGTTTATCAATTAAAATTGCAATTCAAAACTTTTAAACGTTGAAAATCGAACTTTTACTATGATATCTCGGAAGTCACGAATGCCCAAAGTTTTTCTCGAGCGTATAAGAAAAATGATAGAAGACATTGATAAATTTGAGAGTGCGAACGTTCGCCAGGCGTTTCGCCTGAACACGCTGAAATTCAGTGGACGAACGCTCGAACGTATGAAATCGTACGCGAGGATTGAGTCAGTTCCTTGGTACGAAAACGGGTTTTTCGTCAACGACTACACACGGCTTGGAAATACATTTGAACATTTTCTTGGCGATATATACGTGCAAGACGCGTCATCCATGATACCACCGACACTTGTTGACGAGAATGTGAGGCTCATAGTTGATATGTGTGCCGCACCGGGATCAAAAGCGACTCAGGTTGCTCAAGACCGTGCAAGCGCGACTATCATTGCAAATGACATAAACATACATCGCCTCAAGGCGTTGCAGTCGAACATATCTCGTCTGGGGTGCCTGAACGTTGTGGCAACAAACTACGATGCAAAGAATTTTCCGAACGTTGAGGCGGACGCTGTCATACTCGATGCTCCGTGCTCGTCAGATGGAATGCTTTTCCGGGACGAGCATTTCTTTTCCAAGTGGTCTCTCAAAAGGGTAAGGGCGTTCTCACGGCTGCAGAAGGCGCTCATAGAGCGTGCTTACGACATCCTTCGCCCTAGTGGAGAGCTCATTTACTCCACTTGCACGTCGTCCCGAGAGGAAAATGAAGAAGTTGTCGAGCACCTGCTCGATGCTCGCGATGCGAAGCTCGAACGCATAGATCTTCCGTTCAGGCGCGGACTAGGTATGGACGAATGCGTGCGCGTTTGGCCACAGGATTATAGGACGGAGACGTTTTTCGTCGCGAAAATAAGGAAGGTGAGCTGATGAACATAAGAAAGTTTGTTGCGGATCGCTATGGCGTGGAGCTTCCGGATGATATTGAGTTCGTTGAACGTGCGGGAAAGATACGCGTTGCGAAAAAAGGTGCTCTTGATGTGGCAAAGGAGCTCGGTGCGGAGAACAACTTCATCTTGTTCGCAAGGGTGGACCGCGACGTCAAACTCACGACAAACGCCATGCAAATTTTCCTCCGCGACGCGACTAAGAATGTGGTCGTCTTACGCGGTGGAAAGGTGCGAGATTTCGTGTCCGGCTTCGATGTCGTTCCGGACGAAGTTATTGAGTGTGATGGCGGGTACGTTGTTGTGCGCTCGGATCACGATGTCCTTGGATGCGGATTTCTGAAACGGAGCTCAGATTCGTGGATTGTTGAGAATCTCATACCGAAATCGCGGAGAGTTAGGAATTTGATAGACTAATAATCGTACAGTTTTTTATTCTTTCCTCTATACAACTTGATATCACTTTTAATTTTATCGTATGCTGCGAATATAATCGCTGACAACACATAGCCTTCCAAAAACAAAATAATTACATTCATAGATGCACGCGCTAATGAAAATTTAGTGTATAGTGGCAATCTCTCTTTCAAAATATCAGTTTTTATTTTGTACGAATTGGACGATATGTAGTACGAGCAGAAATTTTTATATTCATAGAAATGTAAAGTGCATGGAGTTTGTATAAATGGATCAATTACTTTCATGAATATTGAAGATCCTATAAACATATGCATATAAGGTTGGAATACAGAATTCATTAAAAATGAATTTATTGCTCTTATTGTATCTATAC
>WALQ01000029.1 GCA_015522745.1 Candidatus Aenigmatarchaeota archaeon | reverse complement strand
TCCTAACATTTAAAAAGTTTCTTTTTGTATTAAAAATGAATAATAAGGAGGTGCAGAAACATGGCAGAAGAAAACGACAACACAATTTTTGTTGGAAAGAAACCAAGCATGTCTTATGTCTTGGCAGCGATAACGCAGTTTAGCGAAGGAAAGAACGAGATAACAATAAAGGCAAGAGGACGCTCCATAAGCAAAGCAGTGGACGTGTCACAGATCATAAAGAACAAGTTCATACCGGACATAAAATTCGGCGACATAAAGATAGGGACGGACCAGATAGAATCAGAGACAAAGGAGAAAATCAACGTTTCAACCATAGAGATAACACTGAGAAAGTGATCAAAACCACCTACTCAGCGTAGAATTCCTTTTTCTTTTTATTTCTGATATTACTTTCTCCACGCGGTCTATGGAAAAGTCGTGCTCGTCACAGAGTATGCGTTTTACAGCGTTCTCGTCCATTGGGCGCTCTTCAATGTTCCCCGGCTCTTCATACGGCGGATTCTTGAAGAATTCAAACACAGTGTCAAACGGAACGTCGAAGTCCCACTCTATTTTTTTCTTCACTTCGTCTATTGTGTATTTCTTCACCATGGAGAGCGCCTTCTTCGGTCCTATTCCTTTTATTCCACCCGGATTGAAATCCGTGCCAACGAGGATTCCGAGCACTATAAGCTTTTCGCGGTCTATGCCGAGCTCATTAAGATTTGATTGGAGGTTTATCTTCTCCGGGTTTATCTGAACGTACCCCCGCCCAAACACCTTCCGTTTCCCTGTTATGGATACATTACGAAGAAGTATCTTTGCACCAAACAAAAGAGAATCGTAATCCTGCGACGCTGCAGCATAGCAGAGCCCGCGTGAGTTCATTACAGCCGCCTCCGCCTCCGCCTCAGAAGGAGCTTGTACAACGGGTATTCCCATCGCACTGAGCAGTTTCTTGCTCTGCTCTATTATTTCGGACGTTATCACGGACGACGCCTGGGCATACTTCCGGGCGTTTTTGTAATCCTCGCTTTTGAGCGCCTCGTGCCATTCACGTGCGGCCTCATCACGTACTTCGCGCCGTCGCGCTTCCTCGCTCCTCTTGAACTCAGGATGCTTGCCATCGAAAACGTATGTAGGCTTTATGTTGTTTTCAAGAAGGCGAGCCGTTCGATAAAACAGTCCAGAAAGGTGAGATGTGATTCGCCCTTTCGAATCCATCAGCGGAGTGCCATCATATTGGCGTATTGATGACAAGAACTGGTATATTGCATTGAATGCATCTATAGCTATTTTTTTATTGGCAAGTTTTGGGAGCTCAATTTCTTCTGACTTGATTATGCCTGAAAGATTGACTCCCATAACATCACAAAGTAAATTTGTTTCCCACATTTAAATTTTAAATGTAGAAAGAATAATTAGACAAAAAACGAATTTAATTAAATAAGGGTTATGTCAAGCGTTTCGACGTTTGAAACTCCTTTTATGCTCTTTAGCTTCTTGTCTATGCTATCTGCAACGCCTTCTTTGTCCTCCACTGTGACGAGAACAACGAGCGACTTGAGCCCGAAGCCAATTTCCTGTTCTTCAATTGAATCGGGATGAACGAGTTCTTCGATTTCATTTTTAAGAGCGTTTATGTCAATATGCGGTCCCTCTGTAAGAACTTTCAGTTTCATAGCAACTTTTCCCATAAGAACACCTCAAGGCCCTTCGAATCCACATTTTGGACACTTGTACGGAACGCTGTTCCTTCTGCAACTTTCACATCTCACGATCTCCGTTCCACACACGGGACATTTTATCTTCACAAAGTTCTCTTCTGACACGAGAACTGTATTGCAAGACACACATTTCAATGTCATTGTTTCACCACCAGAATTTTAACAGTATTTATTTCAACAGCAATGTTTAAAAACGTTTTAACTTTCAAAAATTTAAACGTTTTCGAATTAAATAAGGTTAAGCCCTCGTGGTTTAGCTTGGATAGAATGCAGCCCTGCGGAGGCTGTGACCCGGGTTCAAATCCCGGCGGGGGCATGAACGAGATTATTTGAGTTTACTCCATACGATCATATCTCTATATAATATAGTATGCGAACATTCGAAATCTTTAAAGCGCTTTTATCACAATTTTATGTGTGATTAAATGGTAAAAATATCCATTATAGTGCCAGCGAAAAATGAGGAAAAGTACATAGAAGATTGCCTCAAGTCATTCTCAAATCAGACGTTCAGGGATTATGAGATAATTGTCGTCGATGGAATGTCCACCGACATGACGAACAAAATAGCCAGAAAGTATGCAAAAATCGTCCATCAAGACGGTGTTGGTGTATCGAACGCGCGCAATTGCGGAGCTCGGAAATCGCGCGGAAGGATACTCATTTTTGCCGACGCTGATGTACGCGTTAACCCAACATTCCTCGAACGCGTGTGGGAAGAGTTTTCGAGTCCGCTCATTGGCGGCATAATACCACGCATACGCGTCTATGATGCATCGTCCCCTGCGGTGCGCCTGAGCTACCGCGCGCTTGGATGGCTTATATCGCTCTACATACGCATGGGACACGGCTCCACGATAGGAAGCTGCTTCATATACGACAGAAAAACATTCTTCGAAGTTGGAGGATTTGATGAAAGTCTCTTCACAATTGAGGACACAGATCTTGCGAAAAAAATTTCGAAGATAAAGAAGGTAAAAGTATCCAAAGCTACAATCGACATATCAGCGAGACGCGTCAATAAGCAGGGGCTGTTCAAATCATTTAAGAAGAGTCTCGCGGCGTTTATGATATACTCGCTCAACCACGATTCCTACCCACCGTATTGGGAGTATTGAATTTAAATTTTTGTTTCCATCTTCTTATATGAAATTTGAAATTCACTGTCACTCAACGTTTTCAGATGGCCTTAACACCGTGAAGGAAATGATCATATCAGCAAGAGAAGTCGGTCTCGATGGAATCTGCATCACAGATCATGACACCATGGATGAGTACGTAATAGAAAAGAAGCTCGCGCGCCCCGTCGGGTTGAAAACAATGCGAGGTGTCGAGGTGACCACCCCCATTGGACACGTTCTCGTTTACGGAATAAAAAATCTCTTACTTCCATTTGACATCGAAAAATTTTTGGAAAAAGTGCGAAAACTCGGTGGTATTTCCGTGCTTGCACACCCATATTATAGTGCATTCAACGGTATGGATCCTGAGATGGCAAAACGATTGATAGGGGAATTCGACGCCGTGGAAGTTATAAATGGTGGTGTGACGCACGAGCAGAACTTATTTGCAATACATCTTGCTAAAAAGTACAAGATGCCCGGAACAGGTGGAAGTGATGCCCACATAAGGGGAAGCATAGGAAAGGTGGCAGTTGAGTTTGAAAATTTTGCCAGTGACGTGAGAGACGGGCGCGTGAAAATAGTTTCTAACTATCCTGAAATACAAAAACTCATACGAATATGGGAAAGGTAATCGATTTATAAATATTGACGAAAAATTGAATTATGAAAATATCGGTAATTCTTCCTGCTAAGAACGAAGGGAGACATATAGGAATTCTCATACGTAAAATAAAGAGACTTTATCCAAGCATAGAAATAGTCACCGTTGATGATGGTTCTACGGATGGCACAGCAAAAGTTGTAGAACGGCTGTCAAAAAAATTAAAAGGTGTGAAGATCATTTCCTACAAGCCAAATCGAGGAAAAACGTACGCGTGCTATCGCGGTGCAAAGGTTGCGAGCGGCAAGTGGCTCATATTCATGGATGCCGACCTTCAGCATGATCCCCGAGACATAAAAAATTTCTTTACGGCGATGAGAGATTCCGATCTCATAATAGGCGAGCGGGACGTACAAACCATTCCACTTGTGAGAAAACTTTCAAACATCTTGTCAGCAAAATTTGTGAGCTTCTTCACGAACAGACAATTTGACGACGTTCTATGTGGCTTCCGCGCGATAAAGAGAAGAGCATTTCTTTCCCTCGGACTAAGACACGGCCGTTACGAACTCGAGATAAACATGATACTGCGTGCGATATTGAACGGCCTCCATATAAGCAGAATACATGTACGCGTGCGCTACTCCAATGGACGTCAGCGTGTCGGATCTCGAATGCCAATAAGAAGTGCAATAAGTCTGGTAATTCATTCAATAAGAAGTATGTGGTGGTTTTTACGTTCAAGATGGCAATTGTTGTGAGAAACGATCTAAAAATGAGTTGTGGAAAAATTGCTGCACAAGTAGCCCACTCTGCTGTTGAATGCTACAAATCATCGAGTGTGTACAAAAGACGCGCGTGGACATCTGAGGGTCAAAAAAAGATAGTTCTCACGGCGAATCTCGATGAGATAAAGTCGATCATTAAAAAATGCAAAAAACTAGGCATGAATGTTGCACCCATACACGATGCTGGAATGACAGAAGTGCCGGTTGGGACACTTACGTGCATTGGCATAGGACCCGACAAAGACGAGAAAATAAATAAAATAACCGGCTCATTACCACTTCTAAAGTGATTCCATGCTCAACGTATGTTATGACTTCGTAACCGACTCGGAACCAATTGACATCAAAATAGAGAGACCGTTTGGATTCGTCGTCAAGGAGCTCCCCGACGTGCGAAAAATAAGGAAGTACACGTTCCATAAGGAACACCTTTTCTTCATACACATTCTCAAGAAGGTCAACATGAACACGCTCGACACCGTAAAGATTCTTGAGTCTCGCGGCCTGAAGGTCGGGTACGCTGGTCTCAAGGACAAGAACGCCGTGACGTATCAATACGTTTCGCTAGACAAGAAGATTGATATTACGGCGAGTGATATTGAAGTCAAATTTTACGCCATGGGAAAGTGGCTGTCTCCCGGAGACCTCGCTGGAAACAGGTTCGAGCTCACATTGAATAAAAAAATAGAATGGACGCCTCCAGACATCCTGCCGAATTACTTCGGCCCCCAAAGATTTGGCGGAGGAAACCACGTCATTGGGTACAAGATTCTCAGAAGAGAGATTCACCCAAAGTTCTCAAAGAAGATGATAAAGTTCTACATAAACGCGTATCAGTCGTGGATATTCAACGAGCTCGTCAAGGAAGCCATAAAAAGAGGGGTGCTCTCCGGTCTCGCTCCACTGCCCGGATTCGCGTCCAAGAAGAAAAAGAATTGGATGTGGGAGCTCATAGACCGCATACACCGCGACCATGGCATAAAGCTGAGCGACTACCGAATAAACGAATTGCACCTCACGGTTATGGGCTCGCAAAGAAAGCTCGGCGTCCCTATTAAAAATTTCACGATAAATGATAATAAATTGGCATTCGAGCTCCCACCGGGCTCATACGCCACCGTGCTTGTGAATGAGATAAAGAAAGTGAGATGCAATGTTGACATTTGACACATTTAATTTGTACCTTTTCGTATTCGTCGTTTACATATCCATACTCTTCGGCGTGTTCTGGATATTCCTCTACTTGAAGCACAGGCGCTTCGTGTACGAAAACATCAACGGAAAAGAGATCCCGTTAACCATGATAATTCCCGCTCACAATGAAGAGAAACACTTGAAGAAGTGTGTGGAATCTATAAAGGAACAAAATTACGAGGAACGCGTTGACATATTAATAGTTGACGATGGCTCGACAGACAACACGGGTAGTATCGCCGATGAGCTCGCAAGGAAGCATAAGAACGTTCGCGTGATACACCAGAAAAACATGGGGAAGGCGCATGCCCTGAACAGAGCTCTCAAGGAAGTGCATACGAGCGTCGTTGGATTCATAGATGCAGATTCATTCCTCTCAAAAAATGTGCTTTCAACTTCTGTGAAGTACCTATCCAAATACGATTCCGTCGTGTCTCCAATGCTACCAACAAAGACGAACAAAATCATTCTGAGGCTACAGGAAATTGAGTATATGATGGCTTCTATGACGAGAAAAATCTCATCTGCAATAGGAGCAATGTTCCTCACACCAGGAATGGCAATTTACAAGACAGACGTGCTTAGAAATGTCAAAGGATTCTCAACGACGACCATAACTGAAGATCTTGAAATGGGGCTGAAGCTCATTCTAAACGGATATAAAATAGGGTACATTTCAAACGAGTTCGTTTATACGGAGTGCCCCGAAACGTGGAAAAGATTCCTCCGTCAGAGAATAAGATGGACACGCGGGTTCATAGAAAACATGATACATTACAGGAAGCTTCTGTTCAACAGAAAGCACGAGCACCTCGGACTTTTCGTGCTTCCGATGAGGGTAATCATCCCCCTATCGGCCGTCACGCTTTACGTTCTTTCCGCGTACGACAGCATCATATCGTTCGTTCAAAACATAATTGACTTTGTGAACACAAACTTTGATATCGGGTTCTTTGTGAGCACACGTCACATATCCATATCGACGTACAGCACTGTGTTTTTCCTCATACTGACATTTTCATACCTCATAATAATTCACATGGCAAGAAAGTACTCACGAAGAAATGTAAGGCCACTTGACCTTGTTACATTTATATTGATTTATCCAACTATTAATATGCTGATAACAATAATTTCGATCGCTTACGAAATTGTTGGGGCGAAAAAAAGATGGTAGACAAGGAAATATACGTAATGACATTCATTGTTGGAACATCCATATTCATACTTGGATTTTACATAGGCGGGTTGATAAATCAAGGGAAGATAAATGCCATAATGGATCAAAACGAGCTCCTCTCAATTCGAATCGAGAACATCAACCTTGCGATGAAGATGCTCGAAAGCATGAATAACACGAAAATAACGTGCGATTATATGAACGAACAACTCAAAGAGTCGACAAAAGAACGAATGAAAATTGTAGAAGATCTACAACGAACGGAAAAGCTCGACACCAAGAAGTTCGACATAACAAAAAGAAAGTACACCTTGTCGCTTATAAACATATGGTTGCTCTCAAGGGAGCGCGATAGGATATGTGGCACGAGAACCCCCATAATACTTTACTTCTACGCAATAGGCGATGAAAAGAGTCGAGAGCAGGGAAAAATACTTGATCATATAGTTTATACGTACGATCACGAGGGAAAGAACCTCATGGTGCTTTCAATAGACAAAAATTTTGACATGCCCATAATAAACATTTTTGAAAAGGATTTGAATGTGACATTCGCACCGACAATAATAATAAACGGAAAGAAATTTGACGGTTTGGCAAAAGAAGATATCATAGAAAACTATTTGTGCAATGAGTTTGATTACTGCCTAGCTCAATAAAGGCCGAACACAGACAAAACATACTTATCTGCCGCCATCTGAGCTCCTTCTGTTGTATTTCCTGATATTATAACTGTACTGTTGTTGAGCTCAACATAAGTTCCATTCGACCCTGTTCGTGGACCAATTAGTTTTATTGCAAGGTCTCCTTTTTTCGGAACATATGAGTTGATCTCACTTGCATTGAAGGCTTTCCAAATTCCCTGATACTCAAAGTAAGGTTTCAAACGAAGCACTATGTTTTGACCCATGACGCTGAAAAGAGCGTTATCCTTCTCATTGTTCCCATTGAAAATGAATATTATCCTTTTTGCCTGATATGTTTTGATTTGTATGAGCTCCGGGTCGCTACACCGAACATTCTCGGAGAGTTTTGGATTTATGTGAAAAACATACGTGTGTCCATCAACATTTATATTATAAAATTTCGTTTTAGGTTTTCGAACAAAGACTATTAGACTTGCCACAAGTACTATGAGTACAAATGCCCCCATCTTAATTCCTATGCTCGTGTATTTCTTCATCTTCTCACCCAAAAGTTAACCAGTTTTATCTTACTCTTGCGACCTTTGCGTTCGCGCTTTATGAGTCCGCGTTCCTCAAATGTCTTCAAAATTCTTGAAACTTTCGCTTTCGAAAATCCAGTCTCACGAACAATATCACGTTGATAAATGTTTTTATTCTTTAATATGATTTCCATTATGCACTTCTCATCACTCGACAACGCTGTAAGTATCATCTTTGATTTGCTTCTAGAAACGTAAATGGGTATGAACAAAACTACAAGCAAGAAGACGGCGACTATAGCATAAATGAAATTTGTTTTAGATGCAGGTTCGTAATAAACGTAAAATCGCATATATTCCCCAATTTTCGGTCGTTGAACGCTCCAAGAGACATAAATCGTACGTCCACTTGAACCTATTTGACCATCTTCAGGGTAATAAGAATCATTCACACGGCTACTTATTACATAACCCCTCGGAAGTTCAACCTTGACACGCGTGACATTTATCAAATCTGTCACGGGCATTCCAAACTTCAACAAATATATGCCGTTTCTCGGAACTATTAATTCATTTGAATAAAACATAATTGTGGCGCTTCTGACATTAACATCCTTGCATATTATAGACGATCCAACCGCATTGTCAGAGTGTTCACAATTCAATTGACGACCACCGGAAAATGCTTTTACATCGTACACCTTGTAGTAAGTGACTATGCTCATCGTACTCTGATTTTCGTAGAATGTTATATTGTAAATAATTGAGCTCCGCCGTTCTGATGGAGAAACATAAACATTCAAACTCTTAATCATAGACGAGTGGACAATAGGAATTATAAAAAATACTATCATTAACAACATCAATCTCTTATTCATATATAAAATATGAGAGAAGTTTTTAAATAATGTTTATGTCCTTATGACAAAGCCCCCTATTCCTGCCTGGGCAAACTGATGCATGACACCTGAGATGACGTTCACAGAATTTTGAAGGTCTCCAATACTTATTTTGATTTCATCGGGTTCTATTATCTCTGTTGATGATGGTCCGTAGACAATTACCATATTAATCAAGTCGAAGACGCTTTTCACAAGCGCCTCAATCTCGCCGGCGGTGGAGTACGCCTCAGAAGTGCCCTTAGGTGGATTCTCAACCTTAATTGGCTCTGCTATGTCTTTTTTATATGCAATTATTTGATCGAGACTTGTAAGTTTTTCTATGTGACCTTCGAGTGCCTTTTTGGATATTTCCGGCTTTGTTGCAAGAACATCAAAGGCGAACCAAATCTTTATCCATCCTTCTTTGAGTTTATCTTTTATCTCAAATGATGACATTTCCTTGAACATAAAATCACCAAATTAAATAGAAATAAAAAGAATTTAAAGGATTACTCGACTCCAGCCGCTATTACCTGAAGCGTTCCTGTTTTCATCTGGCCATGCGCAACTCCGTATGGAACCATTATGTTCACGACCGCATTCTTCACCTTTCCCGGAGTCAGCTTATTTGACGGACTCACGAAGTAATCGAAGTTCGGGCATATTATCGTTCCTGCGCCCGTCTGAGTCACGCCTGGTGCTTCTGCGTTCCATTTTATGAACCTTACCTTCGAGCAGTCGCCTGCTATTGCAATGCAGTAGTTTAAATTGCTTCCAAATATGCTATCAACTGAATTGAACCCTGTAAGATTTCCATATCCCCATCCATTCTGAGCTCCGACGACTGTGACAGTAGCGCAATTCGTGCACGAGCTTGACACGTCTATCGTGTCCGTCGAGGACTCATTGTGCACGACTTTTGATATTCTCAAAACGTCTCCGCTGTCGTTGCAAACCCCGTTCCCACCATCAACGAGCTCCCAGAAGAACTCGTGGTTGGCGATTCTCCATCGTCCCCAGTAATTAGTATCGGCAGTCAAATACGCTGGTTTATCACCAGTTTGGCTGTCGTTGGCGTACGAAAGAGTGTCAACGAAGTAAGGAACGCTCGTTGTTGATGACATTGACGTGTTCCTGAGGACAATCCAGTTTGCCGGGTCATATGCGTTTGGAAGACCGGAACCGAACGGGTTTGATGCCGGCTGCGTCACGTTGAACCAAATATAAGTTATGTTTGTGGAGCCGATGTTCTCTATCGTGAGCGACTGCTCCGTGCCGTTTTCACCTG
>WALQ01000028.1 GCA_015522745.1 Candidatus Aenigmatarchaeota archaeon | reverse complement strand
GTTTATAAACGTTTTCAAACGCTTCAATAACTGTCTGATTTACAAAACACACAAAAATCGTGTCAAATTTAAAAACATTCGCCCATTATTTTCTTCTAGAAAAAAATTGGAGGTGTCTGAATGACCAAGTACATATATTCTTTTGAAGAAGGCGGAAAGGAGATGAAATCGCTTCTTGGCGGAAAGGGGGCCAACCTTGCCGAAATGACAAAAATCGGGTTGCCCGTGCCGCCAGGATTCACGATAACAACCGAAGTTTGCGCCTACTTCACGAAAAATAACAAGTACCCGGAAGGGTTATGGGATGACGTCCTTGCTCACATGAAGGAGCTCGAGAAAAAGACGGGAAAGAAGTTCGGCGACTCCGAGAATCCACTGCTCGTTTCCGTTCGTTCCGGAGCTCCGATTTCCATGCCGGGCATGATGGACACCATATTGAATCTCGGGCTCAACGACGTCTCCGTGAAGGGTCTTGAAAAGCAGACGGGAGACGAGCGGTTCGCATACGACTCGTACAGGCGCCTAATTCAGATGTTTGGAAACGTCGTCATGGGCGTGCCGCACGAGAAATTCGAGGAAATCATATCCGAGCAGAAGAAAAAGCGCGGCGTCAAGGAAGACACAGAGCTCACCGCGGCCGATTGGCGCGAGGTCATAGAGAAGTACAAGGAGCTCATAAAGAAGGAGACGGGGCGTGAGTTCCCACAGGATCCGTACGAGCAGCTGAGGATGTCCGTAGACGCCGTGTTCAAGTCGTGGAACAACGAGCGCGCCATAGTGTACAGAAAGGCGAACAAGATACCGGACGACCTCGGAACCGCCGTGAACATCCAGACCATGGTGTTTGGTAACATGGGTCCAGACTCAGGAACGGGTGTGGCATTCACGCGCAACCCGGCCACGGGCGAGAAGGAGTACTTCGGAGAATTCTTGTTCAACGCGCAAGGTGAAGACGTTGTCGCCGGAATACGCACTCCAAAAAGTATATCCGATCTTAAGAAGGAGATACCAAAAGTTTACGAGCAGCTCGAGAACGTCTTCAAGACCCTCGAGAAGCATTACCGCAATATGCAGGACATGGAATTCACAGTGGAAAAAGGGAAACTTTACATGCTTCAGACAAGAACGGGCAAGCGCACGGCAGCCGCAGCGGTGAAAATCGCGGTGGACATGGTCAACGAGGGCCTCATAACGAAGGAAGAGGCGATATTGCGTGTAAATCCGAACGACCTTAATCAACTCTTACACAGGAGACTCGACCCGAATGCAAAGAAGGACGTGCTTGTAAAAGGCCTTGGAGCATCTCCTGGGGCAGCGTCAGGAAAAGTCGTGTTTGACGCTGACGAGACCGTGAGTCTCAGTGAAAGCGGTGAGAAAGTCATACTCGTCCGCAACGAAACAACCCCTGAGGACATACATGGGATGATAGCATCTCAGGGAATACTTACGGTCCATGGTGGAATGACATCACATGCGGCAGTTGTGGCGCGCGGAATGGGAAAGCCGTGCGTCGCCGGATGCGAGGACATAGAAATCCACGGTGACTTCTTCGAGGTCAAGGGCGTGCGTGTCGAAAAGGGTGAAGAGATCACAATTGATGGGTCAACAGGAGAAGTCATAAAAGGAATAGTTCCAACAGTTGAGCCGACACTTTCAGGAGAATTTAAGACGCTTCTCACCTGGGCAGATGAGATACGCGACCTCGGAGTCCGCGCAAACGCAGACAACCCGAAGGACGCGGTGAAAGCAGTCGAGCTCGGCGCGGAGGGCATAGGACTCTGCCGAACGGAGCACATGTTCTTCGACCCAGAGCGACTCCCGACGGTTCAGAAGATGATTATGTCAAAGACGTCTGAGGAGAGGAAAAAGTATCTCGACCTTCTCCTCCCGATGCAGCGTGAGGACTTCGTTGGAATTTTCAAGGCAATGGGATCGAGACCTGTCATCATCCGGCTCATCGACCCGCCGTTGCACGAATTCCTGCCGAAGCGCGAAGACCTCATGGTGAAGCTTGCACTTCTCAAGGAGCACGGAAATGAGAACGAAATAAAGGAAGTCCAAGAGCTTCTCGACCGCGTGAATGAATTGCACGAGGCGAACCCGATGCTCGGACTGCGCGGATGCAGGCTCGGAATCATATATCCGGAGATAATTGAAATGCAAACGCGCGCCATAATGGAAGCGGCAGTCGAAGTGAAGAACGAGGGAGTTGACGTGAAGCCGGAGATAATGATACCGCTCGTCGGCCACGTGAATGAGCTCAGGATAGCGCGCGAAATCGTTGACCGCGTCGCAAAGAGCGTCCTCGAAGAAAATGGTGCTGACATACACTACATGATAGGAACCATGATAGAGATACCGCGCGCGGCTCTGACGTCAGAGGAGATAGCAAAACACGCGGAATTCTACTCTTTTGGAACGAACGACCTGACCCAAATGACATTCGGATATTCGAGGGATGACGCGGAATCGAAGTTCTTGGCACAGTATATAGACAAGAAGATCCTCAAGGACAACCCGTTCGCAGTTCTCGACCGCGACGGTGTGGGAAAGCTCATGAAGATGGCTGTCAGTGACGGGAAGAAATCGAATCCGAAACTCGAGCTCGGAATATGCGGCGAACACGGCGGAAACCCATCTTCCATTGAATTCTGCCACATCATAGGGCTCAACTACGTTTCGTGCTCTCCATACAGAGTTCCGATAGCAAGACTTGCGGCGGCTCAGGCGAAGCTGAAAAATAAAAATTAAACTTCTCCTTTTTTATTTTATTTTTATTATGAACGATGAGAGCTCCCTGTCGTACGAAAACGATTTCTCATTACCAAGAACGTGCATCCAAAGCAGCGCTTCCCTCTCGGCCATAGTCAAATACCTGTACCCGCTGTCATGAATGAAAACGTTGCCGAGATTGTTGTAAAAGTTCATATCTCTCTCATTTGGTATGGTGAACATGTTTGAAAGTATTTTCTTCCCGTCAGAGTACTCGCCGCGCTGAGATTTCCACTTCAAGTAATTAAACGCAGCAACGCCGTGATGGCACCAGACCGCAATTGTGTTCTTGTACTTTTTGGCAAGTGTAAAGTAATTCACGTAGTCGCAGTTGTGGTTTGATTGTTTTGTGTTTTCCCACTCGCCTAAATGTAATGGGACATGCTCTATTTTCATTTTGTAAATCCTGTCTTCTGATGTGGAAGGCACGTATACGATTGCGTTCTCGCCGTAATCGTCGGAATGGATGACGTTGTCAAAAACTTTGGAGAGGTAAAAGTGAAGTTTCTTCGCATTTTCGTTCTCGGGCTTCTCGTAAATTTTTGGAACAAAAAAGTAAAGCATCTCAAGTCCTTTGAAAATCATTGTCAACGGCGTGAGCCGAAAAGTGTTGTCGGAGCGCGACCTCCATCCGTATCCTCGATAAATTCCTTTGCTGTGGTTTTTTATTTGATCGCGTATCAACTTCTGCGGATTTATTACACGATTAGGATGGGGAATCTTTATTTTAAACTCCTTGCCTTTTTTGTCGAATTCGTCTGAGCTCATTCCATCTGAGAGCACGCGACCTTCAAAATAAATTTTCGTGTCTCCGAGGTCGCTTTTCAATGCGTTCATGAGCTCCTTCTTGCTTTTCACGATTATTTCGTTTTGATGCTCCTCATCGTGTTGATTAAAGAAGTAAAAATAATTGATGAGCCCATCGGCAAGGCGTTTCAGGTCGGATTCTTTTACAAGCATATTGATTACTAAAAAGAAAGAAATTAAAAGTTATCTAGCGGAAGACCCACTCCTCTTTTATGTTCTCTTTCGGCGCCTCCTCCCCGCTCTCTTCGTGCTCTTCTTGTTCTTCTTCAGAAAGGCGTTTTGCTATCTCGGCGAATTGCTCCTTCGCCATCTGTTTCTTCGTATACGTTATTATGACCTTGTCGTCGTCGAACCTCGGTATGACGTGAATATGAGCGTGCGGAATTATCTGCCCTGCAATTTTCTCATTGTTCATGATTATGTTTACGCCTTTGCACCCTAATCTCTCTTTTAGCCGGCGTGCTATTTTCTTCGCAACGAGCATCATGTCAGAAAGAACGTCGTCATCTATGGAGTACACGTTGTCAAAATGCTCTTTTGACACTATGAGTGTGTGACCAGGGTTTGCTGGATTGATGTCAAGTATTGCAATGCATTTATCCGTCTCGAGTATTTTGAAGCTCGGTATCTCGCCGGAAACTATTTTACAAAATATGCATCCGTCCATGTCATCACCGATAAGAAATTGGATTGAAAGTTTAAATTAAATTATCCATACACAATCCTGACCCTTGAAACTTTCGGGCTCACTGTCATTGCGGTAAAAAAACATTAATTATTTAAACACGTTACCAGAAATAATTTAAGAGCGGGGTCATAGTCTAGCCTGGTTAGGACGGTAGGCTCCAGAGAGCTCCCTTCCGCTGAAAGAAGGGAGTTGAAAGAAAGTTTTTCAAACTTTCTTTTCCGATAGAACGCTTTTCTTTGAAAAGAAAAGGGTTCAGAAAGTTTTAGGTTAAAGCCCTTTTCTAAAGGGCTTTTCTGGAGCGCTGAGCTCGGAAACGAGCGATGACAGGAGAAACCTGCTGACGGGGGTTCGAATCCCTCTGACCCCACTTCTCACATTATCATCATTGCAACAAGTATGAGCACGGACACACCTATGGCATCGGCAACGCTCGTTAGAATGGGTATGGAAACGTTGTCCGGATCGATTCCTTTCTTGTAAGAGTATATGGAAACAATGTAAGTTATAACCAATATTATAAGCGTGAGTAGAGCTCCGGCAGTCGTACTGAGGAAAACCATCTTTAAGAGAGAAAGTGTCTTCAGTCCCGCGACGATTGATATCGCATAAGTCAGAGCTCCGACAAGGGGAAACACGCTTATGAAGAGCTCACCAACGAGCACAAGCTCTTCTTTGATTTTTGACACGCTCGAAAGTTTCGGCTCGACTTCTCCAAGGTGCAACTTCGTTGAAAGGCGCGATGAGAAGATATTTCCCATGTTGCCGCCTTCTTCAAGAAACACGGGTATGAGCATGAGTATTGAAGGATAAGTGGAGAGGAGTCCTATTTTCCCCTGCATGACGCTCCCGGATATCATACCTATGAGAGAGCACATGAGGAGTATTGGAATGGACTGCTTTATTATTGAAACGCGGTTGTCGCGCTTATAACCCTTTATGAGATAGTATGAGATGCCGACAAGAATTGCAAAGAACAGCGCAATGGAAAGCGCGTGGTACTTGAGCACAAGATAACCTGAAAGAAGTATGGACGGGAGTGTAAACAAATCGCCGAGACCCGTAATGAGTGGAGAAGTCACGTTGTCCGGGTCGAAGTTATGTTCGTACGATTTGAACGTTATGAAAAAAGTCACAACGAGCATGATGGTACCAGACACGACGCCCGAGAGGAACGCGATGACTATGAAATCGTACAAGCTTATCGCACGTTCGCCTATGACAATTGCAGACGCCTTGGTTATTATTCCGAGGACAAGCGCCATAACAGCCGTGATATAAATTGTCGAGTAAATGTTCTTTGAAACCTCGTTCTCTTCAATTGAGAATTTCTCAATGGAACCGAGATGAAACGCGGTCCCCAGACGCGATCCGAGGGACGCGAAAACGTTTCCGCGCATGCTTATGGATGCAGGCACAAGTATCATGAGTCCGGGAAGAAGAAGAAAAAAATGATTAAATGAGCCTAAAAGAAAGCCGGTGAGAAAATCCGTGGCTATACTTATGATTATTGCCGCCAGGCTTTCCTTCATCGTCGTCGCCCCCGTCCATGAAATCACCTCTTAAGTATCCTCTTCACATGTTTGCACGCGCCTTTCGAACCAACGCCAATGACAACGTCGCCGGTTTTGAGTCTCGTATCTTTTTTCGGATTGAATATCCACTTTTTGTGCCTTCGTATCCCTATTATGTTTACACCATAACGCTTCCTCAGTTCGAGCTCAAGTAACGTCTTCCTGTCGGAGCGACCGCCTATTTTCACTTTGAAAATTGTTTCGTCTGTGTCCTTGAGCGCATCTTTTATTATCGGATGCAGCTTCTGCCCGCTCAAAACGAGCTCAGCCAAGTTCCTCGCCGCACGACTAACGAGTCTTGCTGACTCTACTATGTCCATGACGCCGACGAGCTTTCTCGACGGGCGGCCACGCGCCGCAGCGAAAAGGTGAACGTAGAGTTTTTCTTCAACATCATCGAGATTGTCGTAAAGAAGCTCAACTTCTTTCGCTATGTCTTTGCTTTCAAAAAGCACGGACGAGTACCCGAGGTCCAGAATGAGCTCTGACGTGTTCTTGAGCTCCTCAAGAAGATCTTTAACATTTTCCCCCATAGGATTTCACCAAATAAATTTCCACACGAGTATTTAAATTCTCAACGGGAAACGTTTATATTCTCTCTTACTATTATAAAGTTGTGATTTTATGAACATAGAGAGAATTGTAAAGTACGTAAATGAATTGAGAAAATTACTCCCGAATTACAGAGTTTTTAAAAATGGGGAATTGTTTCTAACTGGTTCTGGTCACCCGGAAGAGATAAAAGTGAACAAGGCCGTACTCGACGTGCTGGAGGGAGCATACAGCAACGTTGAGATTATGAAGCAGAATTTCAGAATAGTTGGCGACAAAGGATATTACATCATTGAGGCAACACCGTCTCTGTCAAAAAAGGGGAAAGAGATAATAAAGAACATTGACAATTATGTTCCAAACAGTGAGGAGAATTCGAAAGCGCCTATCAACAGAGTGACAAAAATTGTTTACAGTTATTTCATCGGAGGCCTCAAAAAAGATGGAATCGAATTAAGGAAAGGTGGCGAAATAGAAAAATTGATGAACCTGTCAGAAGATAAAATTAAAAGTATTTTGCCCAAATTCCTCGTCATAGCGAACCCAGACACAGTGCTTGGCATACTTTATCAAAAGACGGGGAGTTCAATGGGAACAAACGAAACGACCATAAAATTGACTCCGTTAACGGACGATAAAGAACTAACAAAATCACTGAAATTTATTTATTCCGGATTTATGGGAACTCGGAGTAAGTAATTTCGTCTTGCGTCGAATAAACGGCGCAAAAAAATTTATTTAAGCAAATGAGCTCAATTAAAATTATGCAAGCAGTTCGCGAGCTCGATGGAGAGGACATCAAGAGGATGTTCTTGAAATCGGTCGAGTACATAAAGAGCCATAAGGGCATGATAAACAGAATAAATGTCTTCCCTGTCCCCGATGGTGATACGGGAACAAACTTGTTCTCAACGTTGTCGTCCGTGTCTGATGAGATACGCGAAATCGACGTCAATGAGGCGGACAAAGTACTAGAAACAATCGCAATGAGCTCACTCATGAATTCTCGCGGGAACTCGGGCATGATAATATCTCAGTTTTTTGCCGGCCTTTATGAGAAGTCCAAAGGAAAGAAAAAACTGAGCGTCCGTGACTTTATCGAGGCGCTGAAATGCGCGAAGGAATACGCATACAAGGCGCTGAGCTCGCCAAAGGAGGGAACAATTCTGACCGTCATAAAGGACGCTGTAAAGGAAGCGTCGGAATCCGTCCGCCACGGAGAAAGCGTGCTCGACGTCATAAAGAACGCTGTGTTCGGAGCTCGTGAATCGCTGAAACGTACAAAGGACCAATTGAAAGAGCTTGAGGATTATGGTGTCGTCGATGCGGGTGGTCTTGGATTCCTCTACATACTCGAAGGTTGGATGGTTGCCTTCAACATGCACCCACCGAAAGTCGACGTCGAGACCCCAGTGAAGAGGAATGAGCGCATAAAATTCAGGTACTGCACGGAAATTCTTTTTATAGGCCAGTCTGAAGGTCTGTTCAATGAGCTCAAGAAACTCGGCGACTCTGTGGAGGTCGGAAAGCTCGAACACTACGTAAAAGTCCACGTCCACACAAACGAACCGTGGAAAGTTCAGCGCGTGTGCTCTTCCCACGGCATAATCAAGGCAATGAAAGTTGATGACATGAAAATACTCCACAGGCACATGTTTTTCTCGCGTGATTGAAAATGAAAATCATAACTGATGGAACATCTGATTTACAGAATCCCGAGAAGTACGGTATAGACGTAGTTCCCATAATAGTTTACTATGGCGACAGTGAGATAACATCCGACAAGCTCAATGACGAAAGTGTGCGCTCGCAAATAATGGAATACATAGAACGCGCCGAAGTTAAAACATCTCAGCCAAGCCCAAAGGCGTTTTTGGACGCATACGAGCGTGCGAACGACGATGTAACAGTCATCACGATTTCATCGAAGCTGAGCGGTATCTACAACTCCGCCCTTCTCGCCAAGAAGATTTTCGAGCGCACGCACGACAAAAGGGTCACGGTCATAGACAGCAAAACGGGAGCGTTCATGCTCGGTTATCTCGCAATGAAAGCGTCTCAGCTCAAGGATGTTGAGAAGGTTATTGAGCTTCGTGACAAGATGAAAACGTTCGGCGTTCTCGACACGTTGAAGAATGCTGTAAAGAGCGGACGCATTCCTGCCGCCAAGGGACTGATTGCCCGTGCGCTATCACTTAAACCCATGTTCGAGCTCGTGGACGGAGAAATAAAATCCACATCGTCGCTCAGGGGAGACCCCATAGAGCGACTCGTAAAAAAGCTCGGGACGTACGTGACCGACGAGAAGATAAACGTCATGGTTGTTCATGGCAGCGTCCGCGAAAAGGCGGATGAGCTCATGAAAAAAATAAAGGAGCAATTCAATGTAAATGAAAGCTACATAGAGCCGCTCGGACCGGCTCTAATGGCGCATTTGGGTCCGAGATGCCTCATAGTCTCATTCCACATGGTGTGATGCATGAATGCTGTTGAAATATCAATATTGTCTTATCTCATAGGATCTGTCCCGTTCTCGTACATAATCCCAAAGCTGAAAGGAATTGACATAAGGGAGATTGGTAGCGGCAATGTTGGCGCGACGAACGTGTCCCGTGCTCTCGGACCATACTACGCGCTTTTGTGCGGAGCACTGGACGTTACTAAAGCTTATTTGGCGTGCTACATAGCAAGCATATACAGCACTCAATTTGTTCCGATTGCCGGAATGTTCGCAATGATTGGTCACGTATTCTCCATGTTTCTGAAATTTCGCGCAGGAAAGGGTGTATCGACGTTTTTCGGATTCTTGCTATTTGTTGATTGGAAAATAGCACTCTTGCTTCTCGCCATGGCGGTCGTGGGCATAGTGGAAACGAGAATCGTCTCAGTCAATAGTCTGTCCATATCCATTTGGGCGCCCATGCTCCTTGCCATTTTCGGCCACGTTGGAAGCGCATTGGCGGCGATTGTGATGTCAGCACTGATTTTTTACACACACAGGGAGAATATACGACGCCTTGTAGAAAGTAGGGAGTTGCGCATCGGGGGTCGATGAAGTGAACGTCGTTGCATCTGTTGTTTTCGCCTATCTCATTGGGGGAATACCGTTTGCCCAATTGTTTGCATCGCATGATTTAAGAAGCGTGGGTGACAAGAATGTTGGATTTTACAACTTCCTCTCGCATGAGCACTCAAAATTGAAAGTCGCCCTCGCATTTTTGCTCGACTTGATGAAAGGAATTGTACCGGTCGCATTGTTCGGCCATCCGTTCGTGTCCGCGTTTTTCGCGGTTATCGGTCACGTTTTTTCTCCGTATCTTAATTTTGAGGGTGGGATGGGTCAACTCACATCGTTTGGAATAATACTCTACGAGAATCCGATATTCGCATTTTTCGTTTATGCGACAAGGTACACTCTCGCGTTTATTTTCTATAAGTTTATGCCAAAGAAACTTGGGAATTGCATTTCGGGGCTCGTCGCAATAGCAATTTTAAGCGCATCAACCATGTTCATAAATTCAACATTTTCAGCGTTTTACGGCGCGGCAACAGCACTGTCAATAGGATATTTAAAGCGATATTACAAAATAAAATCTGAACGGTGGAAATGATGATGTTGTTGATAGCTATTTTGTCTTACATGCTCGGGTCAATTCCATTTGCAAAAATAATCTCAGGAATAGATTTAAAGAAAGTCGGCTCTGGAAATATTGGAACAATGAATACATTTCGCGCAACGAAATCGATAAAAAAGGCACTTGTTGTGCTTGTACTTGACGCAGGAAAGGGAGCTCTCGCAGTCGCAACAGCCATGCACATTGCTTGTGTCACAGGGGGAAACGTGAACTCAGCCATCATAATTTCGTCGCTGCTCGTTGTTTGCGGACACAATTGGTCGATGTTCGAGCGATTTCGTTCTGGTCGCGGAATAGCAACATCACTTGGCATAGCGCTAACTGTGAATTGGAAAATTGCCCTGGTGTGGATTGTCATATGGTTCATGGGATTCGTTCCGACGCGCATATTTTCTCTCGGGCAAGTTCTCGCAGCGCTTCTGACACCATTCGCACTCTTCATTCTCGGTTTTGATAAGTTTTACGTGTACGTTGCACTAGCAGCGTGCGTTCCAATGTTCGTGGCGCACATTCCAAAGATACCACTCATACTTTCTGGAGAGGAACCAAAAATGTATTACAAGTTGAGGAGATAAAATGAAAGAGGATGAATTTAGGACAAAAGTACTTCCGTTGTTTGGAATATCTGTGTTCATGATAGCCATAGGTGCATCAATTTCTGCGCTCATAAGATATACAGGAGAAATAGAATCTCTCATATCGTATGGGATTTACATTCTAATTTTCTTCATGTTCGTGTGGTTGAAAAGAAGAAAACCGTGGAATGCATTCCTGTTCTTCTCATTTTCAATATTGAGTGGAATGATATTGTTTCCACTCATATATCATCTGTTTGGGTATAATCAGATAATATTCATCGAATCAATGCTCGTGAGCTCACTTTTCATAATGTCGCTCTCACTTTACTCAATGGCAACAAAGAGGGACTTTCGCTCTTTGGGGGGGATGCTCGTAGCAATAAACATAGGTTTAATCGTGGCATCACTTATAAACATATTCCTCGTTCATCGCCTGTACGACTTGATTGCAGATATCTTAACTATAATATTGTTCTTGATTATGATTCTAATGGACACATCAAGGATAATACGTGATTACAATGACGAGGACTACATAACAGCTGCAATATCGATATACGTTGACTTCTTTAAGGTTTTGTGGAGAATAATAAGTATATCATTTAGGTTTGTGGTGGGATTATGGAAAAAATGATTGTCGCCGGAGATTCATTTGCTCAATCTCTTTCGGAGAAGCTTGGCCTTGATTTCATAGATGTCAAACGCAGAACGTTTCCTGATGGTGAGGTTTGCCCACGACTCTCAGTTCCTGACAAAATCATAGGAAAAGATGTTGTGCTCGCAATGACAGCGTCCAGGCCGTACAATCCAAACAGCTATCTCATGGAAATCCTGATCACGATAAGAAACCTGAAATCATACGGAGCAAATAAAATAAATCTTGTTCTTCCTTATTTTCCATACAGTAGGCAAGACCGTGTCATAATATCTGGTGAACCTGTATCATCAAAATTCGTGAAAGAAATTCTGAAAGTTTGGGCAGACAACATTTTCTCAGTTGAGCTCCACAATGAGATGGATGGCGTAATTAACATTGACGTTTCAGATGACCTTTCCAATTATCTGAAAAAAATAGGTGGAACCATCATAGGTCCAGACAAGGGCTCGACAAAACTTGTGAAAAAGGTGGCCAAAAAGCTCGGGTATGATTACATATGCATGGAAAAAACTAGAAATCCGTCAACGGGATCGATATCTATAAAATTTGACTATGATGGAGAGATGCCAAAAAATGCAATACTCATTGACGACATACTTGCAAGTGGTGGAACGCTTAAGATGGCAGCGGACCTTCTAAGATCGCGCGGTGTCGAAAAGCTAGTAGGGTGTGTTGTTCATCCCGTGCTTGTCGGGGACTGGAGAGCAATAAATGTTGATGAGCTCGTCGCGACGAACACAATACAATCAGAAATATCTGCAATAGACGTCAGTGATAGTGTTGCCAAAGAAATAAAGAAAAAATTGAAATTGTAATTACTCTTCTTCAAACCGTGGGGCTAGTATGAATCCAAGTTTCACGCCTGGTGCACTAAAATTCATTTTCATTGGATAGTTTGTTGAAAGTGATATTTTCACCGTATCTGAAATTTTTGATGCCTTCATCATCTTCTTCAAATAATCGAGCGAGTAGTTCGACTTAACATCTTCTGCGACTTCAAAGTTTTTAATACCATCATCACCTGGCGTGAGAACCATTTCCGTGCCCTTCGAGTCAACGGACGATTTCAACATCAAAACATCTTTTTTCACTATGAACGTTATCGAGTCCGAGAACAGACCCGCATCTGTTATGGCATCTTGGAACACCGCTGTTGATATGTCGAATGCCGCCTTGAAATCGGTGAGCTTGTCTATGGGTGGTGCCTCCTCTTCGGATATGTTGAGAACGGGCAGAGTGAACGTCCTTCTGTACTTTCCAACCGACGTCAACATAAGCTGGCCACCGTTCGCCTCAAATGCAAGCGACTCACCCGATTTGACGCGCTTCAAGACATTCAGAAACTCCTCAAGATTGAGACCAATTGGTATCTCCTTATCAACAGAATATTTTCTGAAAAGGTCTTTGCTCATTGAAAATGCTGCCACAGCAACCACGGCGCGGTCGGCGGCAACAAACTCCAATCCAGTGGGAGTGAATTTGAATATTCCTTCATCAATGAGCTCAGTTATCGCCTGCAAAGAATCGCGCAGAACATCAACATGGTCAAGAACTATGTCCATTTAATCACCTCTAAATTTCTCAACGGCCTTCTTGTAGAGCTCGACGTCAAGCGAGTCCATCTTCTGAATTATCTCTCCACGGAGCTCGTATCCATCTTCAAGTGGGAGAACGCGACAAAATACACGCACAGTCTCGCCTATGGCGACGTCAAAATCGTTCATCATTGTGATTTCTGCTGTGTTTGTTCCATCATCGAGAAAGAGCAAATCATCCTTCTTGTTAACAACTTTTCCCAAGAGCCGGACGCGACTGTCCTTCTCCGGGTTGATATCCTTTACACTCCTGTAAACTGATGGAGACCGTTTGAATGAAAATGAATCTGCCACTAAATCACCCAAAATTTAATTGTCAGAAATGCTTATAAAACAACTGGACAAATCAATCTTCGAGTCCGCCGTGCATGACATCAAACGCTATCATGAAGACGCCTATGAATATGGCAGCGTATCCCACGTAATTTATAGGGTACGGGAACTTGTCGGCTATCTTGCTCAGCTGAAGTATGCCCCCTATGACACCCGTAACAACACCAACACGTGTAACCTTCATAAAATCACTTCAACACAAGCTCGACATCGTCCACGTACGACGTCACACTTTCTATTATGTTGTCGAGCTCATTAGACGTTATGTCATCGATCTTTATGCGACCATGCTCGACGTCCTTCCAAAATTTTATCACGTATTCGATTTTCTCAACATCGGAATTCTTCAGTATTCCCTTCTTGACTATGTGCCTCCTGAGGTATTCGGGTATCTTCTTTGGTATGGGTGGCGATACACCATTTGCTATGAGAAGCGCATGGGACAGGTCAACTATCATATCGAACATCGAAGATATTATGTCCACCTTTATCTGCGTTTTCAGCTTGGCGAGCTCGTCTGGTGAATGGGCAATGAGCTCCTTCATCGCCTCTTTAGTGCCCGGAACGCGCCCCTTCTGTATGAGCTTCTTTATGGGCACGAAGAACCCGGAGGGGTCGTAAACGGAAACACCGTCCCTTATCTCAGATATTATCGCCGGATTTCCATTCTTTATGGCCTCCCAATAGTCAGTGAGCATTTGGAATTGGGTGACGAACGTTATCTTGTACTTCTTGAATATCTTCTTTGATATGAGCGATGCGGCGAGCTTCATTTCGTCGATTTTGTCCTTGGATATTTCGAGCGTGTCGTCTATGAGGAATATCATGTTTATCTCTTTCTCTTTTGGCGGTATTATCCAAATCGATTTTATGTTCGACTCGTAATTCTTGATGAATTCGTCTACTATCAACTTCCCCGCTTCGACGACTTTCTTGTTTACCTTTTTCTTCGGCTTACTTTCGCTTTTTTTCATACTTCGCCATCTCCAAAAGAGATTCGAGCGTCTTCACGTAAACGCGTGAGTTGTAAATGTCCTTTTCGGAAAGGACCTGAACGTTATTCATCTTCTTTCTCATGTCGATTATGTGCTTTATGAACTCTATGTAGAGCGGGGTGATGTAGCCCTTCTTCGAGAGCTCCTTCAACTTCTTAACGATTGAGCGTTCACTCTTCACTTTCACGCCAAACGATTTGAGCACCGCCTTTGCGATTTTCATCATCTGCTCATGAGACTTCCGTATTATCATCTTCTTTTTCTTTATCTCGAGCTTCTCGAAAAGTTTTTCCATGCCCCCTATGAATTCCATACCACGGTTTATGTAGCGCTCCACATCGCGAATCCTGAGCGTGCCCATGTCGCCACTCTTTATGAGCTCATTGACTTTGTAAATGTCCTCAAGGTAGAGGAAGTACTTATCCTTGATGAGCTTCTTGTCGGCGAGGTACTTCATCTTGCTCAAGAGCATTTCGTCGTAGAGTGGCGGCTCGCCGTAGTACATGAGAACCGCCTGCGATGTCTCCACCATGACCCTGAGTATTTTAGACATGACATCGATAAGTATTTTTTTGTGTAGGGACTCGTAGCGGCTTTTAGCGCGCCTGAGGAGTGCGATGCTCTTCTCCTTCGTGGCGTAAATCCTCCCTTCGTTGAGAAGGCGCTTTATCGGCTCAACGAACCCCGATGGGTCGTAGAGTATTTTCGCGTCGTGCATTCCCGTGTATACCCACGGTTCGCCAGAGCGCAGCAAATCCCACCAATCCGTTAGCGTTCGGGGCGGCTGGAAGTGGAATTCGTTTTTTATTTTGTTTTCTTTTTTTATTTTGTTACCAATAAATTGAGCAAACGTAAAGATATCGTTCTGCACCGCAACACCAATTTTCTGGCTGACGTCGTCAAGAAGTATGAGAATGTCAATGTCAGACCCCGAGTTCATTGTTCCACGGGCATAAGAACCGTACGTCCAAATTGCCTTTATCTTGCTTCCGTAGCGCTCTACTAGCACCTTTGAAAGTTCTTTGAGAGCTCCGTCAATGTCCATGAGTATTATTTGTTCGCACTTGAATATAAATGTGAGTGCAAGGCGCTAAAAACTTTATATTTATCCTTTGAGAATTAGTATCATGAATTTGGGAATAATCTACGCGATAGCCGCCGCAATTACTTCCGCCTTTTGGGTCGTATTTGAGCAGCAGGCAGCGAGCAAAATAAATTATCTGTTCGGAGCAATAGTCGTATCATTGACCGCGTCTGCGATTGGATTGGTGTTTCTTTTGCCGAAAATAAAAAGCACGATTCTATTCACAAATCCAAAGGGGGTGCTGTTCGCGGCTCTTGCCGGGATTTTCGCATTGTTGATTGATTATTTCTCGCTGAAATCGTATGGATACGGAATTCCGATTTCGGTCGCGGGTCCAATAATCATTGGCGGGAGCATTGCGGTTTCGTCCGTCATAGGATTCTTTATGGGCGATTCCGTGACGTTGATGAAGATATTCGGATTGCTTCTCGTGATAATCGGCTCGGAAATACTCGTGGCATTCTCCGCCTGAGCGCTCCGCACTAATACGCCCGGAGCTCACGCTAAAAACTTTATATAAACCGCCGAACAATAGTAAAATAGTGATAAGCATGCCAGAGGGAAATGATAACAATAATAAAAAGGAAAATAACCCATTTAAGAAAGAATATATATCCTCAGAAGTTCCGGTGGACCAAATACCCCAAACCATAGGGAATTTATTTGAGAAAGAAACAGGAGAAAGGCACGAAGTTCCTAATATGCCAACGTATCAACCACCACCTGGACATTCCGGCGGAGGCGGCGGAAACGATGGTGGTGGAGACGGAGGAGGAAATGATGGCGGCGGAGACGGAGGAGGAAATGATGGCGGCGGAGACGGAGGAGGAAATGATGGCGGCGGAGACGGAGGAAGCGGAAACGGCGGCGGAGGAAGCGGAACAGGAAATCAGGGTAGCGGAATTGTTATCAATAATAATACCTATGTTAACTTAGAACACTTTTTAGAAAAATTTTTAGAAAAAGGGGTTAATGTAAATGCCTCTGGTGGAAGTGTAGGAAAAGTTAGCGCCACCGGTGGTGAAGGTGGCAGCGGATACGGAGGAAGTGCAACAGCGAATCCAAATGTAACTGCCAATGGTGGCTCTGGTGGAAGTGGATACGGAGGAAATTCTAACAACTCATCAACCAACTCGGCAAACAACTCATCAAACGCAAACAATTCGTCAAAGAACTCTTCAAACAACTCGTCCAAAAGTGAAGGAGGAGACTCTTATGCATCAGGAGGAAGATCAAATCAAAGTTCAACCATCAACGGTGGGAACGCATCGGCAGAAAGCGGAGGGTCATACAGCAGAAGCGGTGCCAATTCAGAAAACTCGAATGTCATCGATGATGGCGCATACAAGGAGATAGTCACAAGCATAATTAATGAAATCAATGAATTGAAAAAAGAGGATGAAAAGAGCTCTACTACGTATAACATTACCAATAACAAAACAGAAAAATTGGCAGATACCATAAACGCTTACATAAGCAATAATGTAAAGCAGGAAAAGAAAAAAGAAAACGGAGATTTTGCGGCCACGGCCTCCATAGCGTATTTGGCGAACAGATACTTGGAAAGAAAAAGAATAGCTGATCCCAACAACAAGGACGCATACGAAAACAATTTGGATGAGCTCCGTAATACTATGGCAAAAGTCACGGAAAATGGAGAATATCTAAAAGGCGCGAAAGAGGCGATGGAGGGATATCTAACATGGATACGTGATGAGCTCAAAGAGAACCCTGAAGAAGTTGGAGCTAAAAAAGGTCAATACAAAAAGCCAAATATAAAAACAGCGGCAAAATATGTAAACATAGACACGTTTGAAAAATTCGTTAAAGACAAGTACAACGGAGACGTGAATAATCTATTGTCTAAGCATGGCATATACACGCACAAGTAAGTGATTTAAATGTTGTCCGAGCTCGAGAGAATAATCTACACGGAAATCCTGAAGATACCTATGGGACAGGTGTCATCGTACTACAGCGTTTACGATAGGCTCATTAATCTCATTCTTCTCCCAAGCATAGTGTCGCTTATATTCTTCTACGCAGCAACTGAACCGCTGAACAACCATAAGGGCATACGATTTCTCGTAGTTGTTGGAGGAATGATTTTTTCAATAGATATTGGTCTATATGGATTTTTCGTGACGCTCTCCCAGATATGGTATCTCATACTCATACTCGTTTCAGGCTTCCTGTTCATATTCGGAATGTTCATAAGCCCGGGCACGAAGATAAAACTTCCGAACTCTTCTGACCGCGTTTACAGGTCGATAAAAACAATTGACACAAGATTGGAAGGTCTTTATGGAATGAAAAGTTCAATTGAGAACCGAATAAACGTCGCAACTGCTTCACTCTCAAGTGCATCGAACCCTGGAGTAATAAGTTCACTAAGAACCAGGATAAACAACCTTCAGAGAAAGATGGATGATATAGATATGCAAATTAGGAAACTCGTTGACCAGCGTGCAAGGCTTGTGAGGAGAATGAGAACGTGAGATGATTAAAAATGTATGTTCCATCGGATATTTGGTATTATATTGTCCCTTTCGTATTCTCATTTGCCGTTGTGTACGGCTCAATTGAGCTCAGTGGTGTCTTCAAAAACAAGGCGGTCAACGCGATAATAGCAATTACAATCGCCATAATGTCAATCGTCAATGAAAGCGTTGTGGATATGTTGTGGAAGTATATGCCCGTGGCGACCATCGTGTTCGTCATACTTTTCATAGTCGGTTTCATATGGAAGTTTATAAACTCGATTGGGAGCGGCAGCAAAGCGGATTACGGAGTCGTCGGAGCGATAGTCTTTCTCATTTTTATAGGTCTCGCATCTCCAACAATAAGAAATTCCATACACATTCCGAACTCAACGACGATAACATTCATAGTGGGATTCACGCTTGTTGCAGTTCTTTTCCTTCTTGCCGCAAAAATGAATATGTTCGGTGGGGGTAATGTTAGTCAATAAACGAATGAGAAAAGTTTTTTAAATGGAGGACATCAATTGAAATCTATGAAATTTGATTTGCACGTTCATGTAAATCCAAAAGAGCACGATACACGCAAGGCTCTCACTGGTATCGAACGTCTATTTATCCCATCACTTGTGTATTATGCCGTCAAAAAGACGTTTCCAGACTGGTTCATAACCGGCACAATTGGATCTGAGTCGATAATATTTCCAAAATACGTCAAAGAATACAAAGACAAAGGAATTATCGTTCCCGTCCTCGATCACGACGATAACAACTACCAAGCGCGTTGGGAACTCGCGAATAATCTCGGCATACCATATGGTGGAGAGTTCAGCGTAAAGATAGAGAACAAGACTGCTCACATACTTGTCATAGGGGATACAGACAGTTTCGACACGGATATGTACAAGCGCCTTATCGGACTCGATATGAAAGAGTTTCTTAGTCGCATCAAAGATTACAAAAAGGAGCACAAACTCATCGTGTCTTGGGCCCATCCATTCGCGAAAACGAACAGAGACGGCATACCTGCCACAGAAGAGCTCATAAAGGAATTTCCATACGCGGTTGAGCTCAACACGACGCACCCCAACGAGTCACTGACGCTGCTCAAAATACTTTCGGGTGAGAAAAAGCACATAACGGTCGGCTCCGACTCGCATGACCCACAAACAATCGGAGAGGCATACACAGAAGCAGAAAGTTTTGACGAATTGTTGGATTACTATCATAGTGGAAAACATGATATTAATTACGAGTCAGATCCAGAAGGAGATATAATATATATCGATAATCCACATCGTGAGATAATGTTTGAAAAACCTATGGACGTTGCGAATAGGATACTTAGGATTAAAAATTATTATTTCGATAAAATAAAGAATGTTCTTCGTGAGGATGACAGAGTATACGATCTCCCTGTTAAACTTCTTCTTCGTATTGGATTTGAAGATTTCTTAGATGATGCAATATACGGGGGCGTGAAAAAATATTTTGATGGATCGTATGAACAAATCCTAAATGGAGTGAAAGAAAAACTATAAAAACAACCGATGACATAATTAATTAGGAGGTAGTTAAAAATGTCCGTGCTTCAAATAATGATTGGAAATCTTCGCCAGCTTGGATTCTTCGACTTCATACTCCCGTGGGTATTCGCATTTGCCATAACTTGGGGCTCCATAAAGATGGCGGGTCTCTTCAACAATCAAGATGCCGTCGCCGGCATAATTTCACTTGTGGTCGCGTTCTTCGTGACAAACTACACGCCGTACGGCTACATCGGAATGTTCTTCACGAAGCTCTTTGGGGAGTCATCAATGGTCATGGGCGGCATACTCATTGGCGTGCTTCTGCTCGGCCTCATAGGCGTAAAGGCGAGCGACATATTCGAACCAATCAAAGGAGAGGGCATAGGCAAGTGGCTCAAGTTCTTCTTTTATCTTCTGATCATAATTCTCGCAATCTACCTGTTCATGTTCGCCATGGGATACAGCATCCCAATGTACGCGGTTTCATTCAATCAGACGGCGGTCGCGGTCGTGTTCGCGCTGGCTGTGATTGGAATCGTCGTGTGGTTCGTGACAAGGAGCTGATATGAATGATGGAGCAAATAATACTTTCACTTAGGAATCTCGGATTTTACGACACCATACTCCCGTGGATTTTCGCTTTCGCGCTGACGTATTATTTCTCGGGCCAGATATTCAAGGAAAAGGCAAAGGCTGTTCCGCCAATACTCGGAATAGTCGTTGCGTCGTATCTCGTGGTGTACACGCCATTCGGGACGAACATAGAGTCGTTCTTCACGAATATGATGGGCGACTACACAATGGTTTCTGCAGGCGTTCTCGTCTTTCTCATGATACTTGCGATAATACTCGGAGCTCCGGAAAAAGACAGAACGATAATGGACAAGCTATTTGATACAATGCTTCCGGATAAGTTTATGGGGCTTAACATCAAGGGAATTGCAAAGTTCCTCGTCAATCTCTTCTTCGTCGGCGTCGCGATTTACATATTCCTCATAGCAGCGAACATACGAATACCGTCTCAGACGATATCATTGAGTCCGATGACATGGGGGATAATTTTGTTCCTCGGCGTAATAGCAATCGCGCTTTACTTCATGGTGACGAGCAAACAAAGCAATCCTACGGGAGATAATAAAAAGTGAAACTCAGGAAGCAATCACGGATAGCGCTCTTTTCCTTTTTCTCTTTGGAAAGTTTAAATATTTCTCAAAATAATTAATGTTATATGGTAAATGAAATGAATGTCATAATTCAGGAGCTCGTCAGGCGCGCCAACGAAGAGAGCAGGCGGCTCCGCGTTCTGGAACAGCGAATGGATATGAACGAATCGAAGATATCCACTCTCGAAGACACGTCGAACAAAAAATTCTCGGATGTAAAGAAAAAAATCGCGTCCATGTCGTCCGACGTCGAATCGATAAAGGACCGCCTAAACAGAATAGAGGATGCAATAAGAAAAATCGATGGCAAGCTCTCAAAAACTGCGCGCAAAACCGATTTAAAGGAAATAGAAAAAATGGTTGAAATCCTCAATCCGTTGAACAACAACTACGTCACGAGGAAGGAGTTTGAGGAGATCAAGGACAAGATATACGAAGGTGGTGATTAAATGCTATTCTTGACAAAAAAGAAAAAGGAAGAGCGCCCACTTCCAACAGATGAAGTTGTGAAGATGAGCCAAAGTGGGATGCCAGACAAGGATATAATACGCCATTTAAAATCCGAGGGTTATACTTACGACGAAATAGAAAAGGCTATGCTTATGGCAATGAAATCTTCAGTGAAAAGAAAATCACCGCCAAAACAACCAAATGAAAGTACACAACAGAACACTCAATTAAATCAACAGTTTAATCCTCAATTCAATCAAGGCTCTCAACAAGGTCAAATGCCCTCTCTTCCGCAGGGAGAAAATTTTGAAAATTTATCACCCCAACAATCAAACATTCAAGAGCCCCCACAGGATTTCTCGCAGTCTGTGGAGGACACTGTGGACATAAACAACATAGTCGAGGACATCATTCAAAGCATGGTTAACGAGAAGTGGGAAAAGATAGACGCGCGGATGAAGGAAGTCGAGCGGGAGATGGAAGACGCGAAAAAGCTCCTGTCCAACATAAAGACGGAAAAGAAGGAAGAAGTGAGCAAGGAAGAAGTGGAGGAGAAATTCAGCGAACTTGACACGAAAGTCGAGGATTTGGAAGTTCGCGTCGGCGCGCTCGAGAAATCGTTCAAGCAATTGCTTCCGACGCTCGTTGACAACATACAGAACCTGTCCAACATAGTTGAAACGCTCAAGAAGCGCCATGAGGACCTTGAAAAGAAGACGCTTCATCACATTTACGGCGATGATGTTCCGTGGAGCGATTCTGTCAAAAAGGCTGAAGAAAAATCTTAATTTCTGTGGTAGAAATGGTATGCGATTATACGTACGATGACGAATCTAGGACAATACGCGTGAACTGTTTAGGATGCATATACGGTTCAAGCGTTGAGAATTTTGACGTGTGCATGGCAAGAACCGTGTCGAAGCTCATAGAGCGCCCCGAGGCGATGAGAGTCGTTCTCGCTGCCGAGCGCGAGTACGACTACGATTACAACAACGTAAAGCTTTTGAAAGAGATCGCGTCTGCGATAAAGCAGATAAACGACATGGGAATCGTCTCAACGAAGAACGTTACCATACCACAGTGCACCAAATGCGCTCCTTCGCGTTATGCAACATTGCAATCAATCGTCTCCGCAATAAAATACGACCCGATAAAGGCGTACAACTCGACGCTGCGCGAAATACGCCTCGCGAGGATAATGGAAAAGAGAGCTCCGGACATCTGCAAGCGCTGCACGGAGCGCTACATCAACAATGCGCTCGTTCCCGTGAAGACAATACTCGAAAACCTGTCAATAATAAAAATGGCTGGCGGACACGTGACGGAGATAAGCGACCGCTCGTTCTACCGCTCGATATTCCACCCCGTCATAAGGCCAAACTTCATGTACACAAGATATCTCTCGCTTCCTCCGAAGAACGCGGAGATAGTCGAGAATTACAAAATTCCAGAGGGCGAGGTCGAAATATACAAAATAAAGGGCTCGACGCGCTACCTGTACCATCTCATTCCGCCGGAGTTCAAGCTTTCCGAGGACCATTACATACTTCTCGACACGGCGCGGCGCTACATGATGGAGCACAAACCCATGGAGACGGAGATGGTCGACCCGGAAAAAATCAGGGACAACCTCTACAACATCGGGAAGGACCTCATACGCGACCTTGCAAAGCAAAGAAATTATCATCTCAACGAGGACGATATCAACAAGCTTACGTCCATACTGACGCGTTACACGGCAGGACTCGGCATAATTGAAGTTCTCATGTCAGATCCGAACGTTCAGGACATTTCGATAAACGCACCGCTCGGCGAGAGCCCAATATTCCTGTTCCACGCTAAGTACGAGGATTGCGAAACCAACATCTATCCGAGCAAGGAGGACGGCGAATTGTGGGCGACGAGATTCAGGTTGCAGTCCGGCCGCCCTCTCGATGAAGCGAACCCCGTGCTAGACACAGAAGTCACCCTTCCTGGCGGCTCGGCGAGGATATGTGCAATCACGAGAACGTTATCTCCGAAGGGACTCGGATTCGCTTTCCGACGTCACAGGGAAAAGCCGTGGACGTTCCCACTCTTTATAAGGAACCGCTATCTCAATCCACTCGGAGCCGGCCTTTTGTGGTTCATAATAGACGGCGCGCGAACGATACTCGTCGCTGGAACGCGAAGCGCTGGAAAGACGTCACTGCTCGGTTCAATGCTCGTCCAGATAATGCCGAGGTACAGGATAATCACGACGGAAGACACACTCGAGCTCCCAATGGAAGCACTTAGGAAGATTGGTTACAACGTACAACGTTTGAAGTCGCGCTCCGTGATAACGAAGGTTGAGACGGAGCTCCCTGCGGAAGAAGCGCTGAGAACCGCACTCCGACTTGGAGATTCCTGCCTCATAGTCGGTGAAGTGAGAAGCAAAGAGGCGCTCGCCCTCTACGAGGCAATGAGGATAGGCGCTCTTGCCAACGTCGTCGCGGGAACGATTCACGGGGACAGCGCGTACGGCGTGTTTGACCGTGTTGTCAACGATCTCGGCGTGCCCAAGACGTCTTTCAAGGCGACGGACATAGTCGTTGTGGCGAACAGGTTGAAATCCGCGGACGGACTCCACAGTTTCAGACGCGTCGTCGAAATCACGGAAGTCAGAAAGCATTGGACAGATGACCCTGTGAAAGAGGGCGGGTTCATTAATCTCATGCAGTACTCGGCAAAGGAAGACCAGCTCAAGCCGACGGACACGTTGCTCACGGGTGAAAGCGTTATACTCAACGACATTGCCGAGCGCGTCCGCGAGTGGAAGGGAAACTGGGACCTCGTTTGGAACAACATCGTCCTCCGCGGGAAGATACTTGAGTACATAGCGAACGTTCCGGAGAGCAAAAAGCACCTTTTGGAAGCTCCGTACGTTGTGAAATCCAATTCAATGTTCCACATAATATCCGACGAGGTCAAGGAGGAGCTCGGGACTCTTGACAGCGATGAGATTTTCCGCCGATGGAAGAATTGGTTTGATGATTTGAAATAACCTTTTTATTCAATCACGACAAATTAATTTATGATATTGGACGACTTAATGAAGTCGGATTGGTCAACGCTTCTGATTTCAGTCGCTTACACAGTCATTGGAATTTACATAGGTCACATACTTTTCCATTCATCTCTCGCCATGATATTCTTTTCCGCAATGCCACTGTCGCATTACATATACAATTCGCTCAAGTCGAGAAGGCGCGTCCACAAGAACGAGCTCATAAAGATCTACTTATACTCTTTCATAGGAATGGCCATCGTCTTCGGGGTAGCGAGCAAGTACATATCGCTGTCGGAGCTCACGGTCGTTGGAAACGCTTACAATCCGTACTCCGCGTTCGGCTCCGTGCTCATGAACAACCTCAAGGTCATGTTCGTGTGCTTTGCGATGTCCCTCATATATGGAACCGGGGCGGCTTTCATACTCGCGCTCAACGCTGCAATGGCGGGGAAGCTTTTTGCATCTTTGCTATCAAGCAACATAGAAGTCGCCGTTCTGTACGTGCCGCACACGTCCGTTGAAATATTCGCGTACTTTTTGGGCGCACTTTCCGGTGGAATGCTCGCATCGGCTGTCATAGGCTCGCGCGCGTTCGGGCGGGACTTCGGGAAGATAGCGCTCGACGCGTCAAGCGTGTACACGATAGGCGTCGCGTTCCTCATGTTCGCGGCGTTCCTCGAGACGTTCGTGCTTCCGGCTATGTTGGGAAAGATACCGTGGTGAGTGAATGAAAAGGACAAAGTCGAAAAAACGCTCAAAACATGCGAAAAAGATAAGAGTAACGCGCAAGTCGAGAAGTCCAAAGCAAAAGGTATACGACGTAGGCCCGAAATTCGAAGAGAAAGCTCGAAAATTCAAAAATGTCCGCCGATCCGAGATTGAACGCACGAGAAGGATCATTTGGCTCGCACTTCTCCTTGCGCTTCTCATCATACTCATGTACATAGGTGCGGAGGTCAAAGGGAATTTCATCGCATCAAAATGTGTGGACACGGACAACGGAGTCAACCCGCTGATTCCCGGGCACGCGGAGCTCATTGAAAATGGAATAAAGTCGTTCTCGGACACGTGCACAAACAGCACGACGTTGAAAGAGTTTTACTGTAATAATGGCCAAGTGAAAGAGAAAATGATCGAATGCAAAAACGGTTGCGTTGATGGTCATTGCTCATATTCACTGTGCACGGACACGGACGGTGGCGTTCGCCCGGAGTCGCGCGGAATTTGCTTTTTCAATGGAACGAAATACATCGACAGATGCTTGAACAACCGCACCCTTATTGAGTACTTTTGCGACGGCTCGTGTGCATCTACGGAGATAAGATGTACGTACAAATGCGCTGACGGAGCGTGCGTGATGCCGAGTGATAATTATATAAATGGCCGAGAATAAGATATTATTATATATTCAGGAGGGATGAAAAATGTCGAAAAAAGGTGTTTCACTTCCAATAAGCACGATAGTCATTTTGTCCATAGCAGTGCTCGTTCTGATAGTTTTGATAGGAATGTTCACGAGTGGCGCGAGCGGATTTTCAAAATCGCAGGAAATCACAAAGGCGTATTCTCAAGCTTGCACTCAATTAACAGAACGAGGATGCAACCCAGATAGCACAAAATTAATATATCTTAATGGAATAACCGAAGGTGATGTTGGAAATTCGGAAAAAAGTGGGTCAGCATCACTTTTCGACTATTGCGTATATAGATTAAACATAGAAGGAAAAGACTCAGATGGAAACTATTATATTTATGGAAGCGATAAATGCAAAAAAGGATCTGAATGTGAAAAATATATAGAAAAGAAATGCGCGGAAAAATGCGGATGTTCGTATTCCAATTGATCCACTTCTCTTTTTACAATTTTTATATTTATAATTTCTGAGACAAATAATTATTATGGCTCTTAGCGACATCATAAAATACTTCGTGGAAGTCAAGGACGAGAGAGAGCAGAGCATCCTCCTTCCCGAAAAGAGGAATTTTGGAATAAATTCCGGCGCTTACAACCTTTACAAAGAAGAGGAAAAAATACAGTCGATTCCAAAAACCCTCTATGAAAAGGCGTGCAACATATCGAAATCCATTCTGACCATAGAGCCAGACGAGAAGACGAGAAAATCACTCCAAGGGGCAATAGACATCACGGGTCTGAAAACAACGCCAGAGGGGACGACGTCATTCGTTGTGTTGAGCGGGCTTCTGTTTGGATTTTTCATAATACTCGGGATGATAATGAAGTTGTTTTACGGATTCGGGCTTTCCGTCGGAAATGCATTCGTCCTCATACTAACGCTTCTCATATTCTCAATTTACATGTACTACTATCCCATTCATCTTGAAAAAATTTACCGCGTCAAGCTCAAATCGCAGATCGTCAGAATGTTCGTGTACATGTCCATTTACTTGAGAAACTACCCAAACATCGAGGGCTCGATAGTTTTTGCCGCGGACAACAGCCCGGAACCGCTTGCGTACACGCTCAGGAAGATGATATGGGACGTAGAAGTTGGTCGGTTCAAGACGATGAAGGACGCTATAAACAACTTCCTCAAGTACTGGAAAGACGACAAAAAGATAGTTGAAACCATGCAGATACTCCTCTCGAGCATAGAGCTCCCAACGAAGAAACGGCTCGAAGTCATAGACAACGCCATTTCGAACATAATGGAAGGGGCCCGCGACGAGGCAAAGGATTTCAACCTCAAGATGAGGATGCCGATAACGTCCATTTACGCGCTCGGAATACTCCTGCCAATAATGGGCATGGTTCTCGTTCCGATAATGATCATATTCCTTTCAAATTATTTCAAGCCGTCGGCAATGTTCATAACTTATAATATAATACTCCCGATAACACTCTTGTTTGTCGTCACGAACGTCATAGACAGAAGGCCGATAGCTTTCGCCCCCGCTGACATTTCGAAAAATCCAAATGTTCCGCCAAACGGAAAGTTTAAGATGAAATTGGGTCACAAGATATTTTACATCAACGCGCTCGTGCCATCGTCATTGGCGTTTCCAATTGTTTACATAGGGTACAAGTCAATGAGAGCCGCGGAGATTTCAGGAAAAAGCGATTTGTGGCCGTCCGTGCTAATAGTTTTCGGGACTGCATTGTTCTTTTACATTTACTACAAGTTCCTTGCGTTTCAAAGGATAAAGATACGCGAAGATACGCGAAGAATTGAAAACGAGCTCCCCGAGTCGCTTTACAAGATTTCGAATTTCATAGAGCGCGGGAAGCCGATCGAAATCTCGCTCGAAGAATCACTGCACGACATAGGGAAGCTGAAGATAAACAAGATGTTTTCCACGATTGTTGAGAACATAAAAATGCGCGGAATGACGTTTGAGCAGGCGATAAACGACTCAAAATTCGGGGCCATACTGTTCTTCCCATCAGACCTCATAAGCTCAACGCTGAAGATAATCGTGGAGGCATCAAAAAAAGGAGTCCGCGCGCTCGCGAGCACGATGAAGAAGATATCCGTTTATCTCAAGTACACAAAGGAGGTTCAGGATCAAGTCGTTGAAATGCTTTCCGAGGTGACGAGCTCGGTAAAGTTCCAAGCGATAGTCCTCACGCCCGTGCTAACCGCCGTGATAACGTCAATGTCCACTCTTGTCATAAAAGTTCTCAACAAGCTCGCGGATTTAATGAGCAATTCAAACATGGGGGGAAGCGTTCCAATGTTCGGGAAAGTCAATATAACGCCCGGACAGTTCCAATTTTCCGTCGGACTTTACATGATTGAAAGCGCCATGCTTCTCGTGTGGTTTTACAACGCCATAGAGAATGCGGATGACAACGTCTCGCGTTACGACGCCACGGCGTCAACGATTTTAATTTCCACTATCATATATATAATCGTGCTTTTCATATCATGGCTCGTTTTCGGGCGCACTCAATTCAACCTGTGATGTAAATGGAAAGCGAATCCGAGGGATATTCAAAAAGGGGTCTTATAATAATCGTGATACTCGTAGTAGTTGTGATGATACTCCTTTTGGGTATTTTATATTGGAAGGACATAATAAGATATATAACGTCGAGGCTGAATTTGAGATTTTTCGTGGAGTGATTGCATGAAGGGAATAACGTACATGATAGTCGTGGTGATTATGGTGGCCGTGATAGCCGTCGTCCTAATACTGCTCGCGAAGGTCTTCGGAGCCGGAGTCAAGGAGCTCGCGACAAGCATGATGAATGCGATAGCCAACGTGGCGACAAAGGCAGTGTCATCGTTGATGCCATAGGTGATTGAATGGAGTTCAAGCTTGTGCTAAGCGTAATACTCATGGTTCTCATGATATTCATAGGCATAGTGGCGTTTGTCAAGATACCATCGACAATAGCGCGGAAAAAAATGCACGACATATTTGACCAAAATCCGGTGGCCGATCAACTCCAGATAGAAAATTACAATATCTATTACGAATGCCATTTGGATTCAAATGTCCCGACGATGGACCTCCACATAGACAACATAACGCTGAAGAATGTCGGCGACAGTGAGCTCAACGTGACGCCTTATTTTGAGATATTTGGAAACACGACGCTCCCGCAGAACGACAAATGCTCGAACGTCGTCATCGGGCCCGGGGAGGAGAAAAATCTCTCTGAATGCGGCGAAATAATAGTGAAAAACAGCATCTGCCCCATAGTCCTTGACAATCCGATAGACGATATTGAGCTCAGAGGGAGACAATACATCATCGGTTCGTACATAGTTTTCGTCGGATATTCGGATGCCGGCGACATAGAAAAAGAAAGGATTTACACGCCGTATGGTGGGTATTATGATGTGAATATGGAATATTTCATTGATATATTAAAAGGCAAAACATTTGATAAGAATTCGAAGGATTATAAAACATCAATAATTGCTCATAATCAAGTAGATGGTCTGTCCAATTTCGAAGAGCTTCAATATGATGTAACACCCATAACGCAAAGCAGTGGTGTCACATCTCGAATAAAAATGAATTTTACATCAATAAATAATCAACCACAATATGTTTTATCTCAGCTCAATCAAACCATTCATACGATCAACGATGCTTCTGGAAATAGTATAATTGTTGTAGATTTAAAATCTACTTCAGGACATCCGTGGGAACGCTCAATCGAACGCCCCGACGGAACACTGGAAATACTCTTTATGGACCTCACGGGCAGCGAGAAGGACCAAAAGTTCCAGGATGAGCTCGATAAAATGAAATCGCAAAAAGAAGATGTGAACAAAATCATTTACGATTTTCCCACGTACGTAATTCAATACGATGAAATCCCAATGAAAAAATGTTACCTCTACAACGAGAAATTATGCAGTTATGGAGGCAAATTCTTACAATTTTGCAGCAGTCATACATGTAAAAAGGTTGACAGTACAGACAGCATTATAACAAGAGAGCCGGAGATAAATGTTTTCGACAAGGGAACGACTACGTACACAGACAATAGCGGAAAGCATGTTGAAGAAGATGAATGCACTAGCAATGGTGAGCTAGAAGAATATTATTGCATTGGAGGCGAGCATGGTTATAGCGAAATATCGTGTGCGTGTTCAGACGGAAAATGTTCGGGAACAAATCCTCAGAAATATGAGATCAAAGTCATTTCACAAGCATTGCTGAATGATTACATATACCTTCCATCGGCAACGCCGTCTTACATACCCATAATATCAAACGATTTTTACGTTTACATAGATTCATCGTCAGATCCTTTTGCAAGCGGAGCTGGATTTGGATATGCAGAAATTTGCAAATCAATTCATGGGCCATGTGAAAAGTACCTCGTGGACGAATCGAAAGAAAACGGAATAGAAATAGCAGTAATCAAATATCCATTAAAAGTGGTCCATTAGTTCCTTGCACTCAGCATCCAACATACTTTTTATCAACCAAGAAGCTGCCTTCTGAATATCCAAGGGGAGTGTCGGAGCAATATTCTATGGTATCTGCAATTTTATCAGATGGAGCATTGGGTGTTATGCCATTCCAGAATTGGCATCCAGCCGGATATATGTAAATTCCCGCCTCGTTTTTAATCAATCCTGACTTGGATTCACCAAATGTCTTTATTTCAACACACGAAGATTCGTATTTCTTCGGTTTGAGAACGGTTACACTGGCCCAGCCTCCGTTGACATTGGTTTTATGCTCGCTTCCTGAAGTCGAGTCAAAAAATTCAAAATACTTGTACGGTATGTTTCCATCGTAAATGAAGAATTTTGCCAGATAATCATTTGACATAAATTTGAAAAACAGTCCGCCGAACCGAACCGAGTATCCACCAACGTCCACAACCTGACCTTTTTCCAGTAGGGTTGTGCACGAAAAATAATTTCCTATCGGCATTCCACAATCAATTACGAGCTTCTCGCCCGTTGAGAGCGTGAATTCACACTCTTTCACGGAAATGCCTTTTGGAACGTTCAAAGTTTTTCTGTCGCAAAGCGCGTATGATTTTCCAACACGCAATACAGGAACGACAGTTTTATCCTCCCAATCGTTGTCGAACGAAAGATTTACATCGAAACGGTATTTATTCGTGTATTGATTTGAAATGTCATCAACGGACATGTTCCTTATGCTCATTTTGATTACGCGCTGCGTCTCGTTTTCGCTTTTATTTATTCCACCGATAACACTTATCTTCGAATTTTTGGTTATCACAATGACTATGAAAAGAACCAGTAATGATATTAGTATTGCGAGGACTATCTCGAATTCCGTTCTCATAATTTTATTACCTCTCCAAATTTATTTATATTAATACGCGAAATATGTATTATGAAAATTGCAACGATAGTCGTGCTTGCGGTCATATTTATGGCGCTGTTCACATTCGTGATAATGCTCATAACAGGAAAGTTGACTTCGATATCATCGTCGGTCGTGTCCATATTCATCGGGTCGCTGAAAATGCTCGTGGGTGGTTGAATGAACAAATTGGTAGTCGGAATAATAATTTTTGTCGTCGTCCTTCTGATATACTTTCTGCTCGCGAAAAACGTTTCACCAGCCGTTATAAAGCATCTCATAGCAAATTGGACGTCGGAGGCAGGTATTTGATGAATCGGGGATTCCTCTCAGTCGGACCGCTCACAGTCATAGTCATAATAGGCATAGTCATTCTCATGATTCTTCCGTTTTACGCCATAATGGCTTCGCAACGCTCGTCAACGAGGCGGGCGATTTACTACACGTCCAAGTTGAGAGATGCCATAGACAGCGTTTGCGAAGGTTCGAGTGCAAAGACGATAACGTTCAACATAGACCAGAATATGCCAAACGACCTTCTGAAAGGCGCTTACATAACGACGCGAGGAGATCCAGATGTCGTTGTGTACTACGAGGCATTTCATCCAGGCACGGGGTACTCGTGGGAAGGGTACTACGGTGAGCTCCCAAAGAACATACTGTTCGTCTACGTGAATTCAACGAATGATGAATTTGACAAAAGTTATATAAAGGATTTCATAGAAAGGTCCGAGCACGAGGCGAACGAAACGTTGAAATCATTGAACGTGAGAACGGCGATCCCGATGTTCTATCCGGTTGTCGCAAATGTACAAGATTCGAACTGGAAAGCTGTGAAACAGTTCGGACGAGTAAAGTATTACATAAAAAACGCCACGGAATCCCAAGACAGAATGATTTACAAGTACGAGTTCTGCATGAACAATTCGATATGCATGAAAACGAAAAATGCCATATACGCGTTTCCGCTTAAATGCGATTTCAACGGGAGCGTGCTATTCGATACCGATCAAGGAGCGACTGGTGAATACTATGGGGAATTATCATTGGCAAGCCCATGCAAAGGGGAAGTAACTGTTTACTCGGCAAAATGTTCGTGTGAAGTGCACAAGAAATACATCATCAATAATAGTAAGATTGAATACATCGGAAATTACACAACTTGCGAAAAAGATGATAACGGCGATAGGACATGCATAATAGTTGATATAACTAATGCAAACGGATTTTGCGAGCAATTGCCATGTCAATCAAATTGCCTTTTGGCACAATTGCCCATAGTAGAAAACAATTACACAATCATGAGATACGATACATTCGCAAATGATAGTGGGGCTTTCGGATATGAAAAATGGTAAAAAGGGAATGAGTGAAGGGCTGATGATAGTCGTAGGCATCATACTGACAATAATCATGCTCGGAATATTCTTTTCATTTACGTCGTACACATCTGTGAAGGCAAACGAGCGCGCTGTCGTCATAACAACGAGAAAGCTCGCATCGAACATAGACGATGTATGCCTTTCAAGCACGCCCGGGTATTACAAAACCATGGACATAGCACTTCCTCAGGGCGGTATGCTAAAAGGTCTGGCCGGAAAGCTTGTGAGAACGCTCGCATCGTTTCAGATATTGAACAAAGGAGATCCGGATTTCTTGGTTTATTACAATTCGTTTCCTCAAATAGAAGACCTTGATTGGTTGCTTCTCGTGAGAGGGAGCGTGCTTCCATTCAAGCTGAATTATACAGATGGAACTGTAAATTTTCCAAATTATAAAAAAATATTTCCAACACTTTTTTACAACAAGACGAAGGGATATGTGTTTGTTTACAACATAGTTCCGTACAATTCCACAGAGGGGAAGTGGATTCGAAAGGGCATATACAGGTACAACACGAGCTCATTCGACCTAAACGTGAAAACAATGAGAAAGTACCAGATCTGCGGAAACCACTCGTTGTGCCTTAGAACAAACGACTTCCTTTACACATACCCGTTGAAATGCACGAAGCCGATAGAGCTCGACCGAGGGAACGGAGCCGGCTCATCGTGGCTTAAAAAACTCTGGGAACTCAATTCGCTGACTTTTGGGAATACGTCGCCATCGTTCTATCTTACGAGCCCATGTGAGATAACAATAAAAATAGTCAAAGGAAAGTGCAAGTTCGCTTCAAACGAGACAATTCCAATATATCAATACGATCAGGGGGCATATAAAAAAATCGGTGAGCAGACAATTTATCAAAAGTCGGCGGAGCTCTCCCTGATAGAAAAAAACCCCGAGCCCGATAGCAATGAAGTGGACTGCATAAGGATTATTCCACAAACCGCTGCGGATGGATTTTGCTACGCCTCCCCGAATTTAATAGCGAGCCTTCTCTACGGAACGTACAACTTCCAGGACAATACGGGAGATATGTGGTGGATATCAAAAGAAACAAGTGACATAATAGAGGAGCGCAACAACGTGGAAAACTACATACTCGAGCACGGAATAGGAAGATTCAGGAAAATATTCTTCACGTGGCCGTTCCACCCGGTGAATTAAAAATATATATCCGTGCAAGCAAATAATTATCGGGATAAAGATGAAGGGGATGTCATTTTTGTGGTACATAATGCTTGTGTTTTCATTTGCAATAATCATGCTTGTGTTCATGACCGTGGGGACTTCGTCCGTGAAATTCTTCATAGGAATGGCCGTAAAAAATGATGCAACCTTGCGAGCTCGCGACATCGTGGGAATTGTGAACACGCTCGAGTCATCGCCGGATTACACGAAGGTCGTGTACTATCTTCCCAAGGGAAAATGCACGGTGAACATGACGAGCATGTACGTCCGCGTTACCGTACCGACGGAAATGCATGGAATTTCAGAATTCTCGGAGAAATTCTTCATAAACGATTCATGCGTGAGAATACAAGACGCCAATTTCGAATGCAGCCCGAGCTCATACAAGAAGATATACTTTTTCCGCGTCCACAACACAATCGTTCCCACGAGCGATCGGGTCATTGACGCAAATAACTATGAGGGTGAGTTTTGTTGAAAGGTGCCATTGATATATTTTGGTCGTCCCTGACAATGATAGTGCTTGCTCTCATATTCACAGTAGGGGAGCTTTATTTGATAGCAACGTATGCGCAATTCTCAATATGGGCGAAAACGGATGAGTACAAGTCAACGGCATACGCATTAGCGAATGATGTGTTGTCAAATAAGGAGCTCGCCACTCACAAAATAATCTTGTACGCCCCGACGCTTGACAAATACAACAATAAAAAAGTTCCTAACTTGAACTTGTGCGACTTGGATTATTCCGTAACCATAACGACCAATTTCAATTATGACAACATAGTCCATCAAGATACGTGGGTTATGAAATCATATGGCAGCTCTCTATCGAAGCCAGTTACACACATAGACGTTCCCGTTCTCGTGCTCTACAAAGAAATGTACACGAACAAGCAAATCGTGATCCCCGGAAAGATGGAAGTCGTGATATACGAGAACATATACAAGAAAATAGCGTGCCATATGAAAGCGGCGGAGCTCTCGAAAAACGAAACGTTTTCCATAGGCTGCCTTAACAAGGATAAGACGGGAGATTGCGAGATAATAATAAAGAAAAAGTACACGAACGCACCGCCGTATCAAGTTTGTTTTGATGAAGATTGTAAGATCTGTGAAGATATTTCATACAATGTATACACAGACCTTGGCACCGGAAGTGGAACGTGCGAACCAATATTTGACAAAAAGTACTACAACTTTCCGGGGTCGGGAATTTTGAGCATCACGAAAAAAACAGGCGCTTTTGACATAAGCGTGTATAAAGAAGATAATGGAGGCGGAACAGGTGCGGGATAAAGGTCAGATGATATTTTCAAATTTCATGTCCATACTTTACGTGACCACAATATTCGTAGCCATATTCTTCATAACATATAGTGTTCTACGGTTAAAGAGCTTTGTGAGCGGACCACTAAACTTCAAATCCGAAATAGATTTTAAGAATTCGTTCTCGAACCGATTCGACTTCGCAAAGGAGCTCGAGATGTTGAACATTGTGTTCTCTGGAAGCAGCAATGATGACAACACAACGACATTTGAAACGTTGCAAATGATAAATATAATAAACTCAACCAACGGGAAACAAAGCACATTTTACGATGGACTCTTTCCACCACTAGGAAGTTTTCCAATTACAAGAAGATTTTTCTTTGTCTATAATGATGGTGATTGGAAGGTAATCGAAGCTGAAAAAGAATTCCTCGGTCATGATTATCAAAACTCCAACAGCATTCTCCCCAGTTTTCCAATGAGCGCAGTTAGTTTTTTCGCTAACTACTTGAACGATGTATATTCATTTAAATCATTTGAAT
>WALQ01000027.1 GCA_015522745.1 Candidatus Aenigmatarchaeota archaeon | reverse complement strand
CGAACTTATGAAAACGCTTTCGGAGCTCAAGGGGAAGAAAATAACGCAGGGCACCGTGTATCCGACGCTTGCGAAACTTGAAAAGAGTGGCCTTTTGAAATCGAAGAAAGACGGAAAACGGATAGTTTATTCGATAACGAAGAAAGGCGAGCGAACAGCGAAAATAATGTGCGAGGATTTCAGCAAGATGTTCATGGGAATATTCCGCGAGTTCGTCTGCTCAAAATGCAAGGTGAATAGAAATGCTAAAAATTGAAGACCTACACGTCTCTGTCAACGGAAGGAAGATAATAAACGGCGTTAATTTCACAGCCGAAGATGGAAAGGTTTACGTCATTCTTGGGAAGAACGGTGGTGGGAAGACATCGCTTCTCATGAGCATAATGGGAATTCCGAAGTACAAAATTGAATCGGGGAAAATTTTGTTTAATGGCACCGATATAACGAACCTCGGCGTCTACGAGCGCGCGAAGATGGGAATTGCAATGGCATTCCAAAGGCCGCCAGTTGTGAACGGCGTGAAACTTATTGATGTCGTGAGGAATCCGATGTTTTCGGATGTTGTCGGCGTTCCGGACAGCTTTTTCGAGCGCGACTTGAACAGCGGGCTTTCTGGCGGCGAGACAAAGCGAAGCGAGCTCCTTCAAGTCCTTTCAATGAGACCGAAGCTTGCGCTTCTAGACGAGCCGGACTCGGGTGTCGATATCGATTCCATAAAGTACATACTTAACGCCATAAATGAGCTCCGCAAGATGAACGCCACGGTCATGGTCGTGACGCACAACATAGGCGTTGTGAAATCAATCGGTCCTGATGAAATTGTTGTGATAGGGGACGGGCGCATAATCCGCCGTGGTGGAGTGGATATTTTGAACAACATAAATTTTAATGGTGATGGCCAATGAAATTTGACAGAAAATACCTTGAAAGTCTGCTGAGCGTGAATCCAATAGGGAATGACATCGACTTCTCAACGTTCGAGATGCCGTCGGGAACTAACGACCTTCCTGCGGGCGCAGAGGACGACATGAAAAAAGTGGGCATCGACCTTAGCGAGAACAACCGCTCGGCGACGTTCATTCAAAACAACGAAGCTTCACTTTACAAGAACATAAACAAGGTTTTCAACGGGAAGCTCGAAATAATGCCACTCCGGGATGCAATGAAGAAGTACGACATTGACAGGTACTACTTCAACGCCGTTGAGATGAAGGACAAATTTACGGCGTTTTCCGAGCTCAACAATCCGGGTGGGTACTTCCTGCGCGTGTTTGCTGGTGAGAACGTCGAAATACCAATTCAAGCGTGCTTCTTGATATCGACGAACAACTCCATTCAAAATGTGCACAATATTATAATAATTGAAGAGGGAGCAAGCGCCCAGATAATAAACGGATGCACCGCCCAGTACAAGGCCAAGCGCACGCTTCACGTGGCTGTGACGGAAATATACCTTGAGAAGGGATCGAAGTTCATTTACAACATGATACACAATTGGTCGTCCGAAAGCTACGTGAGACCGCGAACAGGCGTCGTCCTAGCGGATGATGCGAAATTCGTCTCAAATTATGTCACGCTTTATCCGATAAAGGACATTCAAACGTTTCCTACCGTGCGATGCGACGGTGCGAACTCATCCGCAACTTTGCGGAGCATAGTTTACGGGCGCGCGAAGTCGATGCTCGACCTTGGGGGGAGGATAATTCTCAACGGTGTCGGAAGTCGCGGGGAGATAATTTCGCACAACGTTGTGGCCGATGAGTCCAACAACATAACGCGCTCGGAAATAATTTCAAATGCGCCGAAGACGAAAGGCCACATTGAATGTCGGGCGCTCATGGCTTCCGATAATGCGAAAATGAAGACGATACCCGTTCTCGAATCGTCTAGCAAGGATGCCGAGCTCACGCACGAGGCGTCCATAGGCAAGATAGACGAGGAGCAGCTCAATTACCTGATGTCGCGCGGAATCTCGGAAGACGATGCGGTCGCTCTCATGGTCCGCGGATTCCTTGATGTCGACGAGATGGAGCTCACGCCGTACCTAAAGAAGTCGGTCAAGGAGCTCATTGACAAAACGATGGAGGGATTTTGATGGACGACTTGATATACAATGCGCGCAACGGAAACAAGGAAAAGGTTGAGGAAATAGTGCAGAAAAGGAAAGAAGATGAGAAGATAAAGGAAGCTTCTCTGTCTCCGATTTCCGAAAGCGACGTGATAGAGAAATTGAAGGAGGTCATCGACCCGGAAGTAGGACAGGACATAATATCGATGGACCTTTTGCGCGGAATAAAAATCGAGAAAAAAAACGATGGTTATCACATTTTCATAAAGATGACGCTGACGATACCAGGATGCCCGTTGATGGATATGATAGTAGCCGACGTCAAGTACCGCGTTTCCCAGATACCTGGGGTGGAGGACGTTGATGTTGAAATAGTTTTCTGAGCACATGCGTTAATTATTTAAACAAAAAAAAACTAATTATCCTTAGGTGCTGTCTCTTATACACATCTGACGC
>WALQ01000026.1 GCA_015522745.1 Candidatus Aenigmatarchaeota archaeon | reverse complement strand
GTTCTTTGATGACGTCGAAAAAGAATATATGAAAGAAATGAACAAGGAGCTCAATGAGTAATTTTTTAATTCTTTCTTTTGCATTTTTATCGTTTATTTTAAATTGTTTGGTGCACAATTTCTTCTTGGTGAGAATTATGGACAGGTTTTCTTTTGCCAAGCGGCTCGCAAAGAAGTGCGGAAAAATTGCCATGGAAGATTTCAAGCGCTCAAAGTCGGCGTCTTACAAGAAAAATTCCGAAATAGTCACGAAGACGGATAAAAAGATTGAAAAGCTCATCTGGAACGAAATCCACCGGGCGTTTCCGAACGATGCCATGCTCGGCGAGGAATTCGGGCTCGAAAAGGGCTCTGACAACATTTGGATTGTCGATCCGATAGACGGGACGAAGAATTTCTACGTTGGGAATCCGTTCTTCGCAATTTCAATAGCGTTCTACGGCGAATACGACACGTTCGGCGTTGTTTACGCTCCAGCGCTCGGTCATTTCTTCTACGCGCGGCAAGGAGAAGGCGCGTTTGAAAACGGCCGTCCCATAAAATGCTCTTCCCAAGACGATTTGAAAAAGTCGCTTTTCATTTCTGATAGCGGGCTCGACATGAAGAGCAGGAAGCGTATTGGTGAGATAATTGGGCGCATCGTAACGAAAACGAACATAAGGAGGTTCGGCTCCTCCGCTATCGAGACGTGCTACGTCGCATCAGGGCGCGCCGAGGGATTTTTCGCTCCGGGAGTTCATGTGTGGGACGTTGCCGCCGGCGCCGTCATAGCGAAGGAGGCAGGATGCACGGTTTCTGACATGTCCGGCCGTCTGTACGGAATGAATTCGAACGACTTTCTCGTTGCCGGTAAGGTGTACAAGAAGATACTCAACCTGGTGAGAAAATGAAGACGATGTACGATGTTGATTTGAAAGGCAAGACAGTTCTTGTTCGCGTCGATCTCAACACAAATGTCACGAACGGCTTCAATGTCAGCGACAGGTTCATTGAGCACGCCAAAACCGTGAAGGAGCTCATCAAGTTCGGCGCAAAAATTGTTCTCCTCTCTCATCAGGGACGCCCGGGAAAAAAGGACTTCACATCGTTGAGAAGGCACGCACGTGAGCTCTCCAAACTCATAAAGCGGAATGTGAAATTCGTCCCCGATCTTTATGGAGACCGCGCAATCAAAGAGATACGCGCGCTAAAAAACGGGGACGTTCTTCTCCTTGAGAACGTGCGCTTCTACGATGACGAATTCTCATCGAAGCCACGAAGCACAGAATTTGTGAAACGGCTACAACCTTTGATTGATTATTTCATTCTTGACGCGTTTTCCGTGTCGCACAGAAAGCAAACGTCCGTCGTGGGATTCCGGCCAGCGCTCGCCGGCCGTGTCCTTCTGAATGAGATTTGTGGCATTGAAAATTACGTCAATCATATATCGCATCCGCACGTTGTTGTGATAGGAGGCGGAAAAGTTGAAGAGCCATTGGACTTCATGCTCTCGTTCAAAAACGTAGACAACTTTCTCGTTGGCGGCGCGACGGCGCTCTCTCTTATGTCAGCGCAGGGCTTTGACGTCGGTCACGAAAGCGATAAGGCAAAGAAAATCATCAAGAAACACGAGGATAAGATTGTCCTTCCGCTCGACCTTGTTTGCGGTCGCGGAACGTTCGACGTCGATGATTTGCCGAGTGACGACTTTTTTGACATAGGTGCGAAGACGATAAAACTCTACGAGGAGTTTTTGAAGAAGGCGAAAACCGTGCTTCTAATCAAGCCGCTCGGTGTCTACGAGAAGAAAAAATTCGAGAACGGAACGAGGAGAATTTTCAAATTCGTATCGACTCTGCGCGCGAAGAAATTTGCCGGTGGTGGAGACACTGTGACCGCTTTGAAGAAGTTCAACGTGCTGCTCAAACGATTTGACTACGTATCTCTCAGTGGCGGTGCTTTCCTTGCCGCTCTTTCGGGAAAGAAGCTCCCAGGTCTGCGAGTGCTTGGATATTACAGGTGATTGAAATCAAGGTCGCGATGATAGGATGGGAATACCCGCCGCACATAGTGGGCGGGCTCGGAAAACACTGCTTCAACCTCGCAAACGAACTGACGAAACTTGGAGTAGAGGTGGATTTTTTCTCGCCGCAATTTTTCGACGAGAGCTCATACGACGATGGGAATTTCCACATGCACAAAATTCCGGGCGTCATAAACGGTCGTCTGTACAGTCACTATTCAATGAACGAAAACGTCAGTTCATATGCAGAAAAAATAGCAAATGAGCTGAATCTTATAAGACCCGACGTTGTTCACGGCCACGATTGGATATCCGTTGACGCCCTGAAGCGCGCGAAAGAGCTCGGCTACAAAACTGTTCTTACGCTGCACAGTCTCGACTTCATGCGCTCGGAAATGCCGACGAAAGTGTCGTCAATAGAGCGCGAAGGATGCAACATCGCGGATAAAATAATAACGGTCAGCAACTACATGAAGGAGCAGATTTCGCGAAGGTACGGCGTTGACGAAAAGAAAATAAGTGTTATTTACAATGGCATAGAGAACGTTCTCTATCACTTCAGTGAAAGCGAAATTGAAAGTGTTCGCGAGAAATTTGGGAAGTTCGTTCTGTTTCTCGGGCGCCTAACTTATCAAAAAGGTCCTGAGTATCTCGTTTACGCCGGAAAGCTCTTGCACGGAGCTCACATTGTCTTCGCAGGGAGCGGAGACGCCGATGGTTTGAAAACGCTCTCCAAATCCCTCGGAGTTGATGCAACATTCCTCGGATTTGTTTCCGAACGCGAGAAGTTCTTGCTCTACAAAGCGGCGGCCATTTACGTCTCGTCGTCAATTTACGAGCCCTTTGGCATAACCATAGGCGAGGCCTTGAAAAGCTCCGCTGCCGTCGTGTCGGCGCACGCTGGCATAACAGAGTTGCTCGAGGACGGCCGCGATTACCTCGAATTCAAGGCGCGCGACTCTTACGACCTTGCGAGCAAAATAGAAATCGTGCTGAACGACGAAGGCTTTGCCCGCGAGCTCGGGAAAAACGGAAAAAGGAAAGTTGATGAGCTCACTTGGGAAAAGTGCGCTCGTGAGACGTTGAAGGTCTACAAAAGAATTTAACGATGGTTGTCTTTATTCCTTTTCCTCCAATTTTCCTATCCATATAGTTGATGCCACCGCCAATATTGTAACCAATATTGCGTAAATCCACGGACCACCAGATGACAAAGAACACAATGATCCTGCTCCCTTAGTTCCACACGGACCCTTGAAAAGCGACCTTATTGCATCATTCCATGCCAATGCTGCCACCAGCCCGAATGCCGAGACGATGAGCGCAGCCATCTTTTCCATAACTTCTGATTTCATTTGTTCACCAATTCATATATCGCTAGAAACCTTAAAAGCGTCTACATTGCAAAATAATTTATACTTCCGAAACATAATTTATGCATGAGCATATACTCGGATATAAAATCTCTCAAAATTCAGGGTGCGGAGAACATTGCAATCGAGTCGTTGAAGTACCTGAGAATGTTCTCGGAGCGTCACGGGTCCGGGAAGCCGTTCGTCCGCGAGTGCAGGGAGCTCCTCAAAATCCGCCCGACGGCAGTTGTCCTTAAAAACGTTCTCGATGTCGTAATGAAGAATCCGAGCCGCGAAACAATCGACCGAATGCTCGAAAAGCTCAAGAACGTCAAGCTTCGCATATTCCAAAACTTCATACGCGTCATAGACGACAGAAGCATCATAATGACGCACTGCCATTCATCTGATTTCACGCGTTCACTCATATACGCTAAGAAGGCCGGCTACAACTTCACGGTTTACGTTACGGAGACGCGCCCGAAAAACCAGGGACTCATAACGGCGAGGGAGCTCTCAAACGCCGGCATAAAGGTCAAGTTCATAGTGGATTCCGCTGCGAGGTTCTACATGGGCGACGTTGACATGTTCATGGTCGGGACGGATGCGATGAGGCGGAACGGCTTCGTGAACAAGATAGGGACGCACATGATGGCGCTTGCCGCTATGGACGCCGGAAAGCCTGTGTATGTCGTCGGTTCTCTGTTCAAGTTGGACAGAAGACCTAAAATAAAAATAGAGATGCGCGACCCGTCCGAAGTCGTGAGCGCGAAATTCGACGTCCTCAACCCCGCGTTTGACATCACCCCGTGGCGCTATGTTCACAGTGTGATAACGGACATGGGCGTCTTCAATCCGGATGAAATAGTTGAAAGATTAAATAGGGAATTGCCCATATAGTTATGAGTGGTAGGTATGGCACAGACAATAATATTCGATTTTGAAAACACCATTCTTGAAAAGGAGAACGTCGACGCGGCAAGCATAACTGATCTTGTGAAGAAATATGGTCTTGACATCAATGAGACGATGAAAAAGTTCATTTCGTACATGCACGGCGATCTCGAGAGAAACGACTTCCTTTCGTCGCCGCACATGGAGGAGGTTGAGCGCGCGTTTCTCGACGCCATAAAAATACGCGACGACGTAAAGGAAAGGATAAAATCGCTCTCGAAGACAAAAACACTCGCACTCTTTTCATCGCTTCCGACTGAATGGTTCTGGTACATCGTGAAGAAAAACGGCATAGAAAATTATTTTGACTACATAATTCTTTCAAACGCAGTCGGCGTCCAAAGAAAGTCGAAGGACGTCTCGAAGATTTTGCGCAGCGGAATACCGTCGGACGATTGCGTCTTCGTGAGCTCGGACGACGAAATGCGCAACTACGTTGATTACGATTTCGTTCATTACGATGAAAATTTCTGGAGGGATTAGAATGTATTTGAATCTCGGTTACGTGCCGAAGAGCACGGACGTCATATGCGAGTTTTACGTCGAGCCGAAAGGCGATTGGAAGAAAACGTTGAATCAGCTCCCAGCTGAGTCGTCCATAGGAACTTGGACGTCACTCACCACGATGAAAAAATCCGTGGAGCGCCTTGGCGCAAAGGTTTTCTACTACGACAAAAAGACGCGACTTGTGAAAATTGCGTATCCTATTGACATATTCGAACCTCACAGCATACCACAGCTCCTCTCGGATGTCGCCGGGAACATATTTGGAATGAAAATCGTGAAGAACCTCCGACTGCTTGACATAAAATTCCCGAAGAGCTATGTGAAGTCGTTTTCGGGGCCGAAGTTCGGAATGGAAGGCGTCAGAAAAATCATTGGAACGAAAAAGCGTCCGCACGTTGGAACGATAGTCAAACCGAAAATAGGATTGAATCCGAGGGATACGGCAAAAGTTGCTTACAATGCCTGGGTTGGCGGCGTCGATTTCGTCAAGGACGACGAAAATCTTACGGACCAGAAATTCTGCCGCTTTGAGGATCGCGTCATACACGTTCTCGACGCTCTCGACAAGGCGGAGAGCGAGACCGGCGAACGAAAGATGTACGCGCCGAACATAACCGCGCCGGCGGATGTCATGCTCAAGCGGGCCCAGTTCGTCAAGGATCACGGTGGAAACACAATAATGATAGACGTCATAACTTCTGGATTCTCGGCGGTTCAGTTCATACGCGACCAAAACCTCGGAATGGTCATACACGCGCACCGCGCCATGCACGCATCGTTCACGAGGAACAAGAAGCACGGCATAGCGATGTCTGTGATAGCGAAATTGCTGCGGCTGATAGGTGTTGACCAGCTCCACATAGGCACGGTTGTCGGAAAGCTTGAGGGCGGAAAGGACGAAGTGCTTGCGAACGAATACGAATGCGAATGTAGGTACTCCAAAGAGGCGCACGAGATGATGACGCAGAAATGGTACGAACTCAAAAAGATTTTCCCGGTGAGCTCAGGTGGCTTGTGCCCGTTGCACGTGCCAAAACTCATGGGCATACTTGGAAACGACATAGTCATACAGGCGGGCGGCGGAATACACGGTCATCCAATGGGAACAAAGGCGGGCGCAATCGCAATGCGCCAGGCGGTTGATGCGACGTTGAATGGCATTCCTTTGAAGAAATACGCAAAGGACCATGTTGAGCTTGCAAAGGCCATTGAAAAGTGGGGTAGGGTTGTATGGAAATCAAAGAGAAGGTGAAAATCCCGGGTCTTGACACATCCGTTAAAACGCTTGTCATACTTGACAGGAAGGACGCGAACGCGCTCGGTGTGAATCCACTTGATAGGGTCGTGCTGTCGAAAGGGCGAAAGAAGATAACGTGCGTCGTCGACGTTGATGATGGAACGCTCGTGGACAGCGGTGAAATCGTTATCTCAAACGAAGTCGTGAAGGTTCTCAACGTGAAGGAAGGTGATGCCGTTGACGTTTCGCGGCGCGGTGAGCTCATTTCTAAAAAGTACATACGCAAGAAAATAGACGGCGGTGTGCTCAATTACAAGGAGTATTACGAAATAGTCAAGGACATAGTCCAGCGCAATCTCAACGACCTTGAGCTCACGTCTTTCATAATTTCCATGTACATACGCGGCATGGCAATTCAAGAGTCAGCTAACCTTTCCATGGCGATGGTGAACGTTGGCGACAAGTTGTCGTTTGGAAAGCGCGTCGTTGACAAGCATTCCATAGGTGGCATACCCGGGGACAAAACGACAATACTTGTTGTGCCAATCATGACTTCGCTCGGATACACAATGCCGAAGACGTCATCTCGCGCAATAACGGATCCAGCCGGAACGGCAGACCGCGAAGAAGTTATGTTCAACGTTGACTTGAAACTGAACAAAATAAAGAAGATCGTGAAAAAAACCGGCGGGTGCATGACTTGGGGAGGTTCGCTTACGTTGAGCCCTGCGGACGACCTCATAATAAACATAGAGCGTCCGCTTAGAATAGACTCTGTTCTACTTCCTTCCATACTCAGCAAGAAGAAGGCAGTCGGCTCAAAATACGTTGTCATAGACATCCCGACGGGTCCAGAGGCCAAGGTTAAAAGCATTCGCGAGGCTGCGGAGCTCTACTCGAAGTTCAAGCGCATCGGGTGGAAGATGGGAATGGACATAGTCGGTGCGTCAACATTTGCTTACCAGCCGCTCGGACATGCAATCGGTCCGGCGCTCGAAGCTCGCGAAGCGTTGGAAAATCTCATGAATCCGTCGACTCCGGACCTTGTCGCAAAGGCAACGGGCCTGAGCGCGATGCTCATATCCCACATCGAGCACATTCCTTTCAAGAAGGCGCGCGAACGTGCTATGGACGCACTCATTTCGGGGCGTGCGTACAAGAAATTTGTTGAGATAGCGCGGGCTCAGGGCGCCAAAGTTCTCGATCCTAAAAAAATAGCCGTCGGCGCGCACAAAAAGGACATTGCTGTGAGAGCGAGCGGCTACGTAAATTACATATCAAACAGAACAATAGTCACCGTGGCGAAAATTGCCGGAGCTCCGTTTGACAAGGGAGCGGGAGTTTACATTCATAAGAAGCTCGGAGACCGCGTTTCTCGTGGGGACACTCTCATGACCGTGTACTCGAATAGCGCGTCAAGGCTTGATGAGGCGGTGAGCTCTTCAAGCGGCGCATTCAAGATAGGAAGGAAACCAAAACTTCCAAAAGATGTTCTTCTAAAGAGGTTTGCGAGGTAATGATATGTATGTCATAAAGAGGAACGGCGAACTTGAGAAATTTGACCCGAACAAAATAGTCAGAACGTGCCTGCGCGTCGGACTTGATGAGAAGTCGGCGCAAGAGGTTGCGCGCGAAGTCAAAAGCGAAATTTACAATCGTATTCCGGCCGAGGAACTCTATAAAATCGTCATGGGTAAGCTCAGGAAAATAGAGCGCTCCCACGCTTATTTGTACAGGTTGAAAGAAGCAGTCGCTGAGATAGAGCCGTTCGCATTCGAGAAGTACACGAAGACAATACTCGAAAGCATCGGGTACGACGCAACGTGGAACGTCATAATTCAAGGAAAGTGCGTTGACCACCAGGTCGACGTTGTCGCAAAGAAGGACGGAAATCTCTATCTCGTTGAGTGCAAGCGCCACGTGAACCCGCACAGGTTCTGCGGTCTCGGTGTCGGCCTGCAAGTTCAGGCGAGACTTGAAGACATACGCGATGGGTACAAGCTTAGTGTAAACAAGTATAATTTTTATCGCGCATGGATATTCACGAACACGAAATTTTCCGAGCATATAATAAAATACGCCAACGCGAAAAAAATACTTCTTACTGGGTGGAATTACCCCGATGGCAATGGTTTGCAAAACCTCTCACAATTGGAAAAAACGCTTCCTGTGACACTCCTTCCAATTTCGTCGAATTTGAAAGCCCATCTCCAGGAGAAGAACATAATAACGCTTTACGAATTCATGTCGGCAAGCATGCGCGCTCTGAGCTCGTTGGGCATTGATGGGAAGCGTGCGTCGTCATTGAAAAAAGTGGCCGGAAAGATTATTTCTCACACACGTCAGTAGCGTCCATTTGGAAAATCAAAACGTTGATTTTACTTTCCAAAATAAGATGTCTTCTTCACAAAACAAATTGATACTTTATATTCACAAATTGCGATATGTATATTAGACCACATAAATGGAGGGAACAACCATGAGGAAGACGTATGTTGCCCTAGCGGCAGTGTTAATTAGCGCATTCATTTCTTATGTAATGGCATCGCCAGGAATATTTGGAACGACGCCGATTCAAATTAATGTCACTATACAAAGCGTTACGTGGATAGACACGTTTCCTGACAAGTTCACATGGGCAAATATGGTCCCAGGTGAAAACGGCACGGAGCAGTCGCTCACGATAGAGAACATCGGCTCCACAAACATAACTTATATTTGGTTCAACGTGACGCAGCCGGCATCAAACCCGTTCGGTTCCGGTCTTCCAAACGCATATGACCCGGCAAACTGGATTGTCCT
>WALQ01000025.1 GCA_015522745.1 Candidatus Aenigmatarchaeota archaeon | reverse complement strand
GTCGAAGATATTATTACATGGGCTCCTTCAGAAACAGATTCGAGATCATTTTTGTTTGAAATGTAATAAAATTTTTCTCCATTTATTGTTCCGCGTATACTCTTTGGACTTCGGTAACCTTTTGATGGAATCGCGCCTTTTCCAGACTCCTTTCTTCTCATTTTGCTTTGGTGGCCCTTAGGACGTCTCCAATTATCATCAAGTGCCTTTTTTATTCCATATCCTTGTCGAACAAATTTTGGCTTTTTTCTTTTTTCTCCTACCATACAAACTACCTTTTGATTTATTATTTATCACGGCTTTTTATAGATGAATATACCGTCTTGGAACACACGCCGATCCTTGTTCTTGACGTAGCATATCTGTTCTATGTTTGCTGCCGTTTGACCAACATCTTCCTTGTTTATCCCGGTAATTGTTATTTCATCTTTTCCAACATTCACCTTCATGCCATTGACTATCTTTGCTATGCGGTCTCCCTTTTCACCGAGAAAGTTCTTTATGTGAACTTCATTACCTTTGACTGCGACATTTATTGGAAAATGCAAGTAGTGTATCTTCATAATGCATGTATAACCCTCAGTGACTCCTTTTATCATATTCTTAACATGTGACTCAATGGTGCCTGTAAGCGCTTTAACATCTCTTCTATCAGTAATTGACTCAACATAAAACGACCCATTTTCAACGCCGAACTTCACGAGACCATTGAAAACAGGATTTGAAAAGTTTTTCTCAATGGTACCTTTGCTACCTTTGACAATTACCTTTCGTCCTTCAACGGAAATCTCAACACCATTTGGAATTTCTACAACTTTTTTCATTTTATCCACCTTAATAAACGTAAGCTATTAGTCTTCCACCAATACCTTTTTTTATAGCATCATCATGTGCCATAACACCTTTGGAAGTTGATACGATTATCATTCCCATACCGGCACCTGGTAAAAATCTTTTCACGAATTTTGGTATTTCACTGACAGTAACCGCGAATCTTGGACGTATTGAACTGCATTCATTTACCGCTCCTTTAAGTTCTATTTGAATTGTTCCAAATTTGTCATCCACTCTCGAAACTTTTTTCAGATACCCGCGCTTTTGCATGAGTTTCAAAACTTCGTACGTTAGGTTTGAGTATTTTGAAGTGCATGACTTCAATCCTTTATTCTCGGCGTTTTTTATCGCCGACATCACATCACTTAAAACATCGTGATTCATTTAACCACCTAATTATATTTTTTGAAGCCGAGCTTCGGTGCTATTTCTCTAAAACATCGCCTACAGTAATAAAGCCCGTGATAACGTATGACTCCATTGAGATTCCCACATCTTACGCATTTGTGAGCTCCATTTCCGAATTTTCTTTTAACTTGCTTATTTCTCAAGTAATCACCTCAATAATACTCGCGTTCTATCTTATCGACAAACCTGACTCCATATTTCTTGCTCAAAAATTCTATCGCTTCATCCTTTGTTATGCGATGTTTATTTCCGATTTTCTTGGAAATCCTCTTTCTTTTTATCGAAAATCCAGGGCGCTCGAGTGTAATGCAAACGTCCATACCTATTAATCCTATCTCAGGATCATACTCCATTCCTGGAATGACGATGTATTCTTTTATTCCAAATGAAAGATTTCCATTCTCATCAAAAGATGATTTGAGTATTTGATTATCCACGGCCTCGAAAAGTCGCTTGAGCAAATCATCAAAATTCTTTCTCATAGTAACCTTAGCACCTATTGGCTTACCACGTCCAACCCCGAAGGTTGAACGTTTTTTTGTTTTGACTATTACCACTTTTTTCCCCGTCAAACGTTCCAATATAGTCTTTGCATGGACTGGCTTGACCGTCTTTCCGCAACCTATGTTTAATGTGACTTTCTCAATTCTAACATCTCTCATTGGATTACTCATTGTTCTTCACCTTTGGAAATTCAACTGGGGACTCATCACCAACAACGAACACATTATCCACAATGTTCTCGACTTTATTTCCATCTATATTGACTATGACTCTGTTCGGCATTGAAGAGTGTACAATTTCTATCTTATCAACTTTTCCAACTTTCCCCGCATTTTCACCACTTGTAATCATGACGTACGACCCCTCCTTAAATGGAAGAATCTTTTCTATTTCACGCGTTTTTATATTCAGAATTACTGTATCATTTGTCTTTATTTTATTATCGGCTATTTTCGTTTCACCATCGTGGAAAGTAATCTGCATCTTTCCTCCATGAACGGCCATCTTGTTTTTGACTTTTGAAAGTTTTTTGGCATTTTCATTTGTCTCGATAAAATCAAGACCCCTTGGCGAAGGAAGAACAATGTAGTATCTGTTCTCCTTCTTTATGTGAATTATATCAAATATTCCTACGGAAAAGTTCTTGTCTGCCCTCACACGACCATTTATCTCAACCAATCTTGAGTTCAAGATAAACCTAACTTCTTTCAAATTTCTCCCGAATTTCAACATGTCCCTGAGTACAACACCAAGTGGATAAGATTTATTTGCTGGATGCGCACCTGGTCTAACAGAGAGCACAAATTTTTCTTTGACTTTCGGTATTTTCCAAAATTTTGGAGCTTTTAATCTTTTTAATATTGTCATTCAACCACCTAAGCATTTCCTCGTTTACCCTTCAATCTTTTCATATCATCTAGGTTAAGTTCCTTTATCATGAGATTCGACGGCGATAACGAAACGAAAACTTCGTCTCCCTTGATATTTTTTCTCTTAATTCCTTCAATAAAAACAACAGACTTTTTCAAATTTACGCGACTTACTTTTCCGCTTTTTCCTTTGTATTCTCCACGCATTATCTCGACTGTGTCTCCCTTTCTAAGAGGCAACGAACGCATCTTGTATTTTTCGCAGAGCTCCTTTGATAGATGAGCAGAAATGAACTTCCTTCGTACATGAAGAGGAGCATTTATTCTATACTTCCTCTGTTTTGACCTGTCTTTCGACGATTTCCACGATTTTGACCAATTCATATTTAACCCCTCAAACAACTATTGATGCAATTTTTCCTATTGAGGAAAATCTCTCCACACTCTCCTTTGCAATTGCCGTTCTTATTTCTGATGCCTGTGGATCGAATGTCTTTGGATTTACAAGTACTGCTGCATTGTCTTCAAATTTCACGCGAATGCCGTTTGACCTTTTGTACGCGCTTTTCTGCCTGACTATAACAGCGTAGACAACTGTTTTTCGCAATTTCTCCGAGCCTTTTATGACAGAGCATACAATAACATCTCCTACTCCGGCCTTTGGAAGCCTTCTGTGAACACCTTTATACCCCTTCACGGCTATGACCTTCAATTTTCTTGCACCACTATTGTCAGCGCAATTCAATATGCTTTCGAGTTGTATGCCCTTTGTTATTTTAGATGACACTGCTTTCATTCTTTATCACCAATTTTCTCAACGACAACAAATTTTTTGCTTTTTGAAAGAGGGCGGCACTCTGCGACTTTCACTGTGTCACCCTTTTTAGCATCAATACATTCGGGGTTGTGAGCATAGACTTTTGTCTTGCGCCTTTCATATCGTTCATACTTTGGAATATAATAATTGTAATTCCACTCGACAACGACTGTTTTAGCAGATTTGCTCGAAACAACTTTACCTATGAATACTTGGCCCCGAACCTTTAGATGACCATGCCATGGGCATTTTGGATCGTTACAAACTTTTTTTGGCGGAGTAACATCTAATCCGATGTTCCTAAAATGCTGTTTTAACTCGCTCATTTCATTCACCAATATTTTATTTTTTTCTTTATTCTATCTTCCGGCCGTCCGTACAATGATTTTCCACGGACGAGCACGATATATCCATCAAACATGAGTTTCAGTGTTACCGAGCTTTTTTGGATTTTTTTCAACCCCTTACTTGTTCTTATCATCAGTGTTTTTTGCGTTTCATCAACGATTTTCCCTGATATTCCAACACTATCCTTGTTCGATGATTCAGTGACTTCTGCATGAACTCCTATGAGTTCGTGTCTTACAATGTTTTTGGGCGTCCTCATTTCAATACACTTCGATGGACGATTCTTGAAATCCCTTCTCCACAAGGAGGGATTTCATTTTGTTCTTGTGGTCTCCTTGGAGCACTATACGCCCCTCTTTGACTGTGCCACCACAAGCAAGCTTGGTCTTGAAAAACTTTGCAAGTTTCTTTTTGTCCACTGTGTTGTCGAGACCATCTATTATGGTCACGACTTTTCCATATCTCTGTTTCTTTATGTAAACCTTTATTTTTTGAGTCTCTTTTGTCAAAGATTCCCAAACACCCAATTCCTTGGGCAAACCTGTTTTTGGGTCTATTTCAACCATTTTTCACTCCTGCTGATTTTTTCTTTCTTTCATTCAATATCGTGAGTATGGATGCAATTGTCCTTCGGATGTATTTGACACGCCCTGGACTTTTCACAGCACCACCTACTGCAAGCTGGCCACGCTGTTTAATGAGCTCAAGTTTAAGCTCATCGAGACGCTTTTTGAGCTCATCCGACGTCATGGATTTCATCTCTTTCTTTCTTATTATGGCCATATTCACACCTTTTTAACATTATTCTGTTTTTCCTTTTCATCGCTAGGTTTTTTCTCGGCGTTCTTTTTTTTACCATTGCTCTTTTCTTCTTTAGGTTTTTCATCCTTTGATTCACTTTTTTCTTTGGTATATTCGGTCTTGCTCTCAGTGCTCTTAGGTTTTTCTTTTTTTTCTGCGTCGCCATTTATGATTTTGTTAAGTTTTTCGCGCACTTCTCGTTCTGGATGGTTAACTATTATTGAAACTGTTATGTTTATTATACCAAGTTTTGGAATTGCTTCTGCCGATGCCTTTGAAACAAACACCTCGGCCTGATGTCCACTCTTAATGAGATATCCTTTCTTAAAGCGTTCACGCCTTGATTTTTCGCCGGAAAGTTTTCCTGCGAATATTATCTCACACCCAAGAGCTCCAGAGCTCATGATTTTCTGAGTGTAAACGTTCCCGAGCTTCTTGTAATTGTAGCCCTTCTCCAAAAGGTCTGCAAGACGTTTCGCAACGAACTTTGAGTCAAGCAATGGATTTTGTATCTTTTGAATGTCTATTTGCGGGTTTTCAAGTCCGAACTCCTTCCTCAGTATGTCCTTTATCTTGTTTATCCCAGAGCCCTTAGACCCGATTATAAGCCCTGGCGTCGTTGTGTAAGCGACTATTCTTGTTCCAAGTGGAGTTCGTCTAACATCTACTTGCGAGCAATTCTCATTTTTGAGTAATTTCATCAGATATTCTTGTATCTGAAGTTTGTTTTTTTCGTCGTTAATTATCATTCTTTCCTTCAACATTATCACCTTTTTGAACCTTCTTTGGTTTCTCTATAAGCATAATTTCTATGTTAGTGATTTTCATTTGACTTCCAAAGTCAGATTTTCGTCGCCTTCTTTTTATTGTCGGTCCCTTGTGGGCGGAAGCATGAACAACAAGGTTTTCCATATCAAGTCCAAGATTCTCCGCATTTGCCTTGCACGAACGGAGTACATCAAGTATAGTCTTTGTTGCATTGGTGTAATACTTTCCATGCAAGTTTGCTTTTTTATTTACGAGATTTTCAAGGAACTTTTCAGCATCGTACAAGTACATCCCTCGTATTTTTCTACAAATGATTATTGAATCCTTGGTTGATATGCTAAGATTAACACCATTTGCTTTCGCATAATCTTCTTTTGGTTTGAACGTATACATCATTTCCACCCTCATCACTACTTAACCGATATGTGCTTTGTAGACCTCGATGAACCAACACCAGGTGAGCTGTGCTTCACACGTTTTCTTGTCTGCGCGAATTCGCCAAGTCGATGACCTATCATTTCAGGAGCTATTTCGACGGAAACAAATTCTTTTCCATTGTGAATGTTAATTTTTTTTCCAATCATTTCTGGGAGCACTATCATATCGCGCCTATGTGTCTTGAGCTCATTCTTTGATTTCAATCTCTTCAAAAATTTCTTCTCTTCTTCTGTGAATCCATGTTTTATCTTTCTACGAGCTCGTGAATCGACAATCTTTGCAAACTCGTCTAAACTCATCGACTTCAATTCTTCAAGCGTTTTTCCGCGATACATAAACTTTTTTGCCATCAAATCACCAGATAATTATTTACCTCTTTTTCTTTCCAGTACGCTTCGCTGCGACGGAACCAACCTTTCTTCCAGATGGTGCTATTCTCTTCGTTGTTTTTGCCTTTCCAAGATTGCTTCCTCCGAACGGATGATCGACTGAATTCATGCTGCGCCCGCTCACAATAGGATACAACCTATTATGAACTTTCATAGCATAATGTTTTGCACCTGCTTTTACAAAAGGTTTTTCATTTACACCACCGCCGGCAACAACACCAATGGTTGCACGACAGTTTGAATCAAATTTCTTTATCTTTTTTGATGGGAGTTGAACGCTGACTTTGGTTTCCATGCGCCCAACGACCATTGCATATGAACCTGGAGATCGGCACATGCGCCCGCCATCTCCCTGTCTTATTTCTATGTTAAATATTGGAATGCCCTCTGGTATCTTTGAAAGCGGTAATATTGCACCGCGCTTAACGGGGCCGTCATTAACATAAACGTCATCATCTGTTCCAATTCCACTTGGAGCTATCAAGTATTTTTTTGTTCCTTCAAAATCAACGAGCATCAAAGGATACATTCTCATTGGGTCATCAACTATGTCAACTACCTTTCCAACTTTTTCTTCTCCTTTCTTAGGATATTGTACAAATCCTCTATATTTATGAATAGGTGAAACATACCTCGGGGTTCCTCGTCCCCTTCTTTGTTGAACTAATCTCTTTCCCATAAAGTCACCTTTATATCATTCCAAGATGCGTTGCAATGTCTGCAGCATGGTAATTCTTGTTCAGCCTCACGATAGCTTTTTTTCTTCCTTTTTGGTCGACCAGCACACGAACGGAATCCACCTTGACGTTGAAGCGCTTCTCAACATCATCCTTTATGTTTTTTTTCGTCGCTTCCCTGTCGACTATGAAAACTATTTTATTCTCCTTCTCGACAACCATCATCGATTTTTCGGTCATATGAACGTACTTCAAAGCCATTTTATTCACCCAATGATTTCAACTTCTCTATTGCAGATTTTGTGAACACCGTCAATCTTCCCGCATGAGTTCCTGGTGCGAGCACCTTCACATTAAGATTTTTAACATCAATGACATCAACGCCAGATATGTTCTTCGCAGCTTTCGTAAGCGGGCATTTCTTGGAAACAACCACAAGCGGACCTTTTTTCTTTTTGTAAACACGACCGCGCATTTTTCCACGACCAGCACGAATTTTTTTCACTTTTGCACGTTCGATCTCATTGTCAAGGCCAATCTTCTTGAAGGCATTGTAAACATCTTTGCTCTTTGAAACGTTTTCAAAAGCGTCGTCAAAAACTATTGGAAGCTCGCCACCAAATTTATGACCGCGTTTCGCCACCAAATCCTTGTTAGCCACAGATGCTATTGCCGATTTTAATGCAAGCCGTTTTTCCTTTTTATTTACTTTTTCAACTATAACCTTCTCAACTTTTGGCGGGTGAGCTCTGCGGCCTTTCACCGCATGCGGAGCGAATCTGGCTGTCCAACCAAGATAACCGACTTTTCCATGTATTCTAGGCATCCTTGACATTTCTTTGTTCATCATAGTCCACCTATAGTGTCTGGAACCATGATAATGGGCGCTCGTCCTCTTGCCCGCCATTGGATCAGAGCCGTACGGCTGATAACTTTCCGTCTGTATGGCAAGAACTGCGCGCTTTATGACATCCGGCCTGTAAGGAAATTCAAATACTTTTGGGAGATCAACGTCGCCCACAATTTTTCCATCCAAAGAGTATACATTTGCTTTCATTTATCAGACACCTTGTTTACTTTCTTTTGATATGTACGAAATAGACACTGGTTTCGGCTTCTTCGGCCTCAATGAAGCGCGAAGTATGATAAGCCTTTTTTTCGGACCAGGAACAGAACCTTCTATGAGTATGTAGTCCTTTTTGACGTTTCCATAATTGACTATTCCACCTTTCACTTCGAATCCATCGTCTCCTATCTTTATTATTCTTTTTGAGTATTCGGTCCTTTGATGGAATCCCATTTGTCCAGGTCTTGCAACCGTCCATCTTATTTTTCCAGGCCGCTCCTGTCCAACAGATCCAACGTGCCTGTGATGCTGTTTGTCTTTGCGCCCTTGAATCCGTATTCCAAATCTCTTGACAGGACCCTGGAATCCTTTGCCCTTCGTCACAGCTGTGACATCAACAAATTCTCCCTCGTTGAAAATATCCTTCACCGAGATCTCTTTTCCGAGCACGGACTTCACGTACTCGAGCTTCTTGTCTTTTTCACCACCAAGATGAATCTCGAAAATTTCAGGAGTTTTCTTGAGCTCAATCTTGTTCGGCTGAGTGCTTACCACAAGGCGAACATCATCGAAATCTCTGTCGTAAGATTTCTTGCTCTTAGACTTCGGGTATTTCCTTTTCACGAAGTCCGGAACATTCGCCCACTGCTCACCGACGGCAGTCCAACCGTATTGGGATTTTTTATAAAAGCGAAGAGCGAGAACAAGAAGAGAAGGAGATTCAAGAACTGTGACGGCCTTCGTCACGATTTTATTTTTTGTTGGGGAATTATTGTCGTTATCCATATATTGGATATGCGTCATTCCCGCCTTATAACAGGCGAACTCCAACGGCTTAACGTCATTAGATTCAGCATGAGATTTTATTCTAGGATAAATTCTTCTAGCCCTAACACGTGGCCAAAATTGTAAACTTCCTCGTCTTGGTTTTCTTGTTCTTGGCATTTAAGCACCTCAGATCAAACATAATTTCATGCAAAATATTTAAATACCTTTTCAACAGGTTTGACTATTCTTCAGAACACGTGGTACTTTGATGTTGTGAGAGCTTAAATCATTAATGCGCAAAACTTTTTAAACCTTAGAACGACCGTGCTTTTTGCGCTTTTTTTCCATGCAAATTTTGTCCGCCTTCTCAATGGACTCGCGAATCTTCATTCCTGGAATGTGCTTTACAATGCCATACGTAAATCCTAGTGTCATCTCTTTGCCAAAAATGTTTACGATAAATTCATTTGAGAGCTTAAAAATACCTGATTCCGTTATGACGATGAATTCGTCGCCGGCGTTGTTTGAACGTATGACCTTGTCCGTCGTGCGCTTGAACATACTGCGAAGGAAGACGGAGAAAGCAAATATCGCCGCATCGCCAAACTTGTGGCCGTAATCGTCGTTTATTTTTTTCATTCCATCCATATCAAAGTACAGGACGTTGTAAAATTTGTGCTCATTGAGCTCAGGAATTATTTTATTGTTGAAGAGTCCCGTCTTATCATCGCGGAACGTGGATTCACGAATAGCGTGCAAGTTTGAAAGGCGAGCAAGGTGGAAGAATTTGAGCGCCCTGTCTATCAACTTTTCCTTTCGTATAAGCTCAAGATCATTCTCTCCGACAATATTGACTTTGAATATTTTTCCGTCGGAAATGGTATTATATTCGAACCTTTTTATCATTAAGTTAATATATGGAGAAG
>WALQ01000024.1 GCA_015522745.1 Candidatus Aenigmatarchaeota archaeon | reverse complement strand
TCACCTTTGACGCCACGAGAAGCGATAGGTAGTCGTAATCAGAAACGTATTTCTGTATTACGTTTGATATGTAACTGATCTCATCATCGCTTTTTATCTGCTCGTACGGCGACTCGGAAACGCTCGTCTCAAGGCTCTTGTTGGCGACGTTCGAGACGCCGTCACCATTGAGGTCGTCGAAGCGATGGTCCTCGTTGAGATGCCTTGACAATGTGATCAAGTCCCTTCCATCAACAACTCCGTCTCGATTGAAATCATTATTTGGATTGTAATTAGGGTCGCCTATTCTCGATCCGAATGATTCTTCAAGGTTTCCCAAATCCTTATAGTCTATAACGAAATCCCCGTTCGTGTCTCCGATGAAAAGATATGGATTGCTTGGGTCAGGGCGCTCCGATGGATTTTCATTGTAAATTCCAGAATAGATTCTCTTTCCAAGACTTGCACTCGCCTTCGGGGCAAACGCCATGAGAGCGAAAGCAGTCAAAGTAGGCGCGACAACTCTTCTCGTTATTTTTTGCCAGGTGCTGTATTCGCGCTTCCTTTTCGTTTCCGATTCCGGAACCCTCTTTAAGTTGAGAAGAGTAGAATAAACACCATCACGCACATATTCAAACGCCTTTTTAACGCCATCGAACCTTCTTTGCTCGCCACTCTCGCTCGCAACGTAAATAACATTCTTTCCAACTTTCTTCCGTGAGATGTTGAAAGAAGTCTCTATCAGTCCTTTGTCATAATAATCGTAATTATCTTCATTTCTAAGTAGGATTATTTTCTTCCCGTCCTCTGTCTTGTACTCAAACGGGCTCCACTTTCCAGCGGCAAAATTCTCGAGCGTCTTCAAAAGCACGTCTGTCATAAAATAATTTGCTACTATTAAGTATTTAAAGATTTCGTTTTTTTTACGATATGTCAATCTTCCACCAAGCGACCCAAAGTGCGAGCACCACGACAATCATCCCGTAGCTCCAAAGGGTCTGGTGTATGAGCTCATAATTGGCGATTCCGAAGACGTGGACGTATGAGAAGACGAACCAAATTCTGAGTATGTTGAATAATATTATAATCGGTATGTACGCAAGCGATGTCAACCTCTTTATCCAATCGGCAGGCGTCGAGAGCACGAGGGCAAGGAAAACCAACGCTGATTTCCATCCCGTACAGTCCCACATTATGAAACCGCCGAAGCTCCCTCCGGGTATGGCGACGCTTATGAAATTGTTGAATTGAAGTGCGTTCACACCTGTCGCGCGAAGCAATCCGGAAACGGCGTTCGCCATCATGTATTCGAAAGACGAAAGGTCTATGCGGTAGTAAGATATGAGATAAAACGGTATAAGGAACAAATTGAATTTCACGAAGAAGGCAAGAAGGTCGGAAAGCTTCTTGTCCAACTTATTCTCGCGCTCTAGCCGCGCCTTCACCATTTTCTTCGTTTCTCCCAGCTTTGAGTAAATCTCACCATCACGTACTCGTTCACTCCTTGAGCGCTTCTTGATGCGCTTTGAAGAGCTCGTTTGAGCGCGTTTTCCCCGCTTGCTTGACTTATTTCTCGCCATGGTACCTCTTCTTGTATTTTTTTATCCAGTTCAAAAATCCATTATGATAGCGCAATATATCTTCGACTTCATCTTTCCTTATGTATATTTTGTTATCCACCTTAATTAAGTTAACGTTTTCCTCCGAAACGACTGGGACTCCCACATCTATGGAAAAATTGGCGATTATGAGCTTCGCATCTTCGAGATATTTTGGATTTCCCGTGTTTTTCAGAACGCGCACAACCTTTCCGGAAACGTCAGAGCTCAGAACGACCGATTTCCCATAGTTCTCAATCTCAACGACTTCGTAAAATTTCTCGAGCGACGCGCTCTTGAATTTTTCAACGATCTCCTTAAGGTGTGCTATTTCAACTTTCAGCCGTGAACAATTCTCTTCATGCACCATAATCTTTGGGCGATTTCTCAACGCGCGCAGTGTCTTCTTCAAGTCATCGTTTTCAACGAGAAGCCGCGTGTACGCCCGTTTGAACTCCGCAATCTTCTCAAAGAGCTTTGATACATCGACGTTTGTTTTCTTCTCAACCTTGTGATGCTCGACTTTTGTCTCATGGAGCGCGCGATGAAGCGCGCGCATGGCATCGTCGATGCTCGCAAACTCTCCCAGAACAAGACCCGCCTTCACGAAATCCTGGAGCTCCGCAGGAACGCGCTCGTCCACTTTCTTGAACATTTGGGAGTAGTGCTTAAGCGCGTAGATAATGGCAGCAGCTGCGTCCATTTCATGATCGTTGTTGAACGTAAACGTCTTTGTGAGCTCATCTTTGAGTCTGACGCTCATGTCTTTGCGCGGAACGAAAAGTTTCGCCGAGAAAACGGATGCGAGCTTCTTGACGTACGATGGCGCCGGGGTCACATCCGTGGCGATTATTACAGGTGTCCCAGAATCTATTATCCGGTCTATCACCCAATTCATATTGACGTTCTTCGCACTAGATATGAGAATTTCACGACCGGACAGGTCGAATATGGCGAGCCCCACGGTGTTTCCGGGGTCCACACCAACAGCGATCTTCAGTTTATCACCTATTGCTTAACGCCTGTTATCATAACGAGGTTGCCGAACCTCCAAGTTATGACTTCCCCCCCATCTTGGATTTTTCCCTTTATGTCGTCAGGTATCTTGGCGTCAAACATTTCGTACGTTTCAACGTCCATAAGCTGGGCCATGTCTCCTGATATGGATATGACTTGAGCGGATTTTTTGTTTATTATAGGCACAGGTATCTTGTCGCCCGATGGCTTCACAATAACACGCTTCTGACCGTCAAAAACCCCGACAGCTTCAACACGCGCCTTTGCCGCCCCGTGCTTTCCAGGACGTGAAATCTGCACGTTTGTCACCGTGCATGGAACGCCATCCAGAAGGACGTACCTTCCAGGCTTGAGATTTTTAACTTCGGTAAATGTTTTTTCTTCCATTACAACAACCTCCTTTTGAATAGTTCTTCTTACATATAGAT
>WALQ01000023.1 GCA_015522745.1 Candidatus Aenigmatarchaeota archaeon | reverse complement strand
GAGTTGGAATAGTTAACATGCTTCCAATAAAGCCACTTGATGGCGGTCTTATATTGGAAGAATTTCTTAAAGGAAAAATAAGGAGGTACAGAGAGATTACCAATATTATATCAATAATTTTTGCCATTATACTCATTTTCAACGTTATAGGTCCAAGAATCGTGTGATTTTATGAAGGGAACGTACGCTCTTATAATAGAATTAAAATCGGATAAACGAATTAGAATCGGAAAACTTGGAATGTTTAAATTCGGAAAGGGATTTTATGTATATGTTGGCTCTGCTATAAATGGAGTTGAAAAACGTGTAGCGCGGCATAGGTCATCGAAAAAGAAAACACATTGGCACATTGATTACCTTCTCGGTTATAGTGAAGTTAAAGAGGCATTTGCTGTTCGTGGGGAACATGAAGCAGAACTTGCTCAAAAAATGCTCGAACACGGAAAAGTTGTTGCAGATGGTTTTGGTTCGAGCGATACAAATGTGAGCTCACATCTCACGTTCTTTGAGAAATATCCGAAAAATGTTTTAATGAGAGAAATGTCAAAATTCGGCACCGTTGTTCTCTTGTAATCAACGTTTTTAACTTTTTGTGCTCAATTAATCTTGTAAATATGCGGAGGTAGCCAAGCATGGTCAAAGGCGCTAGGCTTAGGAATTAGGGCGAAGCTCAGATCGGTGTCGTTGAGACACCTAGTCCCTTAGAGAATCGCCAAAAACGTTCGAGGAATGGGTTCGTCGGTTCAAATCCGGCCCTCCGCATATTTTCTCAGAAAGTTTTCGATGAGCTCAACATTGTAAACTTCTGGGTGGAATGCTGTGACAAAGATGTTGCGACTTTTGTGCTTTAAGTAGACCGGAATTTTTCCGAATGGAAATTCTGCTGTTGCAAGTGTGATGAAGTTGGTTGGACGCTCAACCATCTTTGAGAAGAGGAAGTATGCCTTTCCAATGTCCGTTTTCGCGACGCCGATATATTTTTTTTCACTTAAATGCTCGTCGAAAAGCGACATTATTATTTGATATCCAGCACATATCCCAAGGACGTTTTCATTTTTGAGATTCGAAAAGTTCTTCATGTAGTTTTCGTAGTCAAAATCCGCGAGGGCCGTTCCAGATATGATGTATGCGTCTGCTTTTTGAATTTGCTCTTTGTAATTGAAGATTTTTACCTCTCCAAATTTTTTTGCTATTCTCACAAGTGGGTCGACAAATTCTTTTTCCGACAAACGTTCACTGCACGTTGATATTATTGATATCATTTTTCCACAACCCTAAATTTTTTCACAATTATTCTTCCGTTGTAATTTTCATATTCCTTATCAAATTCATCTATGGCAATTCTTTTTTTAAAGAACGTAGCGTCGAGTACGAATGTCTCGAATTCACCACCTTCTCCAACTTTATTTATTCCTTCTGGAAAATTAACTTCGTTGAGATGCATTCCAAGAATGTCTTCTTTCAATGGGTACCCTGCGACAGCTGAAATTATTATGTCCATTTTCTTTAACTCATCATCTATCACGCTCTCATTGAGCCATAGTGGGTTGAAGCACCATATTCCCACATCATCACATACACGCTCAAAGTTTGTTGCTTGATACGTTGAGCGTATCGCACCAGTGACAAGACCTTCTATTTCAAAATCTTTTTTGGCTTTTTTCAATGCGTCTTTCAAATCAGTTAATTCCACATCTTTCTTACCGGACGTGGCAAATTTTAAAATTGGAATTTCCATTGCATCTGCCTGTACGCTTACCAATGACATGAGAGGTGTGTGAAACATATAACTGTGCTCATTTTTTGATATTGCGCTTATCAGGCACGCGACATCGTAACCCATATCTTTGGCTAATTTTATTGCGTAAGTTGAGTCCTTTCCACCCGAAAAAGCAACGGCAACTTTCATGATCAGAAATTGTATTATAACAATTAAAACGTTTCAGACAAATATAATTGGTGATAATATGGATGTGAATTTACTTAAAAAATTGTGTGAAGAGTACGGTGCATCTGGACATGAAGAGCGCGTCCGCGATTTGATAATATCTGAAGTTAAGGATTACTGCGACGAAGTCAAAATAGATAACATAGGAAATCTGATTTGTAGAATTGGAAATGGAAAGCCGGTCTACATGTTTGATGCTCACATGGACGAAATAGGATTTGTTGTGAAGTACATAGATGAGAATGGTTTCATATATTTTGTTCCCGTTGGCGGATTTTGGCCTCCAACAGTCATAAATCAGCGCGTTGTAATACTCGGTGAGAAAATGGTCACCGGGATAATAGGATCAAAGCCTCCACATATCATGGATGAAGAGGAAATGAAACGCCCATTGAAATTGAAGGATTTCTTCATTGATGTCGGCGCATCAACCAAGGAGGAAGTTGAGAAGATGGGCATACACATTGGTGATCCAATAGTTTGGAAATCATCCTTCGAAGAAATAGGAGATAGCTTCGTTTCAAAATCACTCGATAACAGAATAGGAGTTTTAGTTCTCATAGAGATGATAAAGTCCTTAAAGGATTTCGCAGGAACCGCGTACTTCGTCTTTTCTGTTCAAGAAGAAGTGGGACTAAAAGGAGCTCGGGTTGCAGCGTACAACATATCACCTGATATCTCGATATCTGTTGACACGGGTCTTGCGGGAGGCTCTCCAGCTGTTCAAGAGAAAGAGGCTCCACCAAAACTTGGTCTTGGACCAATAATAACTCATGTGGAAGCTTCTGGGCGCGGGCTCGTTGCTTCACCGTATGTGAATAGATGGCTTATTGACATAGCAAGGGAGAATGGAGTTCCATATCAACTTGATGTGACAGATGGTGGCGTTACGGACGCTGCTATAATATATATAACCGGTCGTGGAATCCCATCTGCATCGGTGGGAATACCGTCAAGGTACATTCACTCACCGAACGAAATGATAAACAAAAAGGACGTTGATAACACGATAAAACTCTTGCTACGTGCGGTTGAAGAAGGTTTCAATATGAATTCTTAAAAACGGCGACTATGTTTCCATTTTCATTTTTTATTTTTATCAAATCGAAATCCTTGAAATCGTTAATGAGCTCATTTTTCGTATAAAGATGATAATATCGCATTAAAGCCCCGCCTCTCTTTCTCCATGGAACGTAAACATCTCCGGTAAATAAATTCTTTGGAAAGAATCTCAATTGCCATCGTTTCCAAACACTTATCAAAACAAATCCTCCATTGGACAGGACTCGTTTGAATTCATCAATGGCAAACTTACGTTCTCTCACACATTGAAGTGATGAAATTGAAACCACCGTGTCAAACGTGCGATTCTTAAATGGAAGATTTTCGTTGGCTAAAACGAGTTTCCCTTTGGCGTGTTTGAGCATTTCACGGGAACTGTCAATACCAACTGCATCAGCATTGAATGCACTGAAATTTCGTCCGTTTCCACATCCAAAAAATAGAGTCCGCCCATGTACGTACTCATTGTAC
>WALQ01000022.1 GCA_015522745.1 Candidatus Aenigmatarchaeota archaeon | reverse complement strand
TCTTCCATGATATTTATTTACGTCTTTCATATATATATTTATTTATTATTCTGGAGACAGTGCAAAATCAATGATCTCGATGGAACATTAATTGAAATTTAAGGTTATCAATGATAAAAACATATTTAAATATTAGTATTACAAAGTATTACTTAGGAATACTTGGTATGCGAGGGTAATCATGAGTTCAAATGTTGTAATAGCGCTTGACCACGATGGAACACTGTCGCCATATGACATAGGAAAGCGGTATCTGAGCAAATATTTCTCAAACGTTTACAAAAGGTTTGGTTCCACTGGTTCTAATGAGGAAAAATTTTCTGATGCTGTGGAGAAACTCCGCTCTGGTGCGTACAATGAATTCATCCAAGAAGAGCTCGGCGTCCAATACGATCCTGAGCGCGACCATGGCATTGAACTAGCGCTCATGATTCTCCTCGAGTCAAAGTATGACGGACTAACAAAAAGTGCGATAGATGAAATAGTTTCTGACGTTGCTAGGAAGAATCACATACTCAAAACATACGCACCGAGATTTTTGAAACACGATGGTTATACAACTTGGGTTTCCACGGCTGGAATAGATGAATTTCTGAAAAAGGTCTATGATATTTATGAAATAAATAACGATAATGATTTCTATGTTGTTGGAACAAGATTGAAGTACAATAACGGAAAGCCATCTGAAATTAGCAGAAAGAATGGGCGCTATCAGAAGCCTGAAAACTTAAAAAAAGACCTTGGTATGAAAAAAAGAACTAAAATAATCGCCGTTGGCGACGGTTCGGGAGACAGCAATCTCCTTGAATATGCCTCAAAAAGAGGATTTTCCATATCTTCTGGCGAGCGTGCGGCCAAATGGTCTAACGTTGTCGTGAACGACGAAGATTTTGGTGGCGAAATAGCGGCGATAATGATTGCCGATGGATTGTTGAAAAAGAGGGGCGACAAAGAAATTTTGAGTGAGCTCGAAGAATTTTTCGGAAAAGGTGAGAATGTTAAAACGAAAATTTCAAAGGGAGATGTTGAGAATCCTTTAACAGACAAGGTAATTGAAATCGTCAATTATTTTTGGGGGTGATTTCGTGACTGATATCATATCATTTGGTGAGGCGCTCATCGACATGATAGGCGAACGCGGGCGTGGATTGAAAGGAACGGAGAAGTTTGAGAAGCACTTCGGCGGCGCGCCGGCGAACTATGCAATTGCGGTCAGAAGGCTTGGTGTGCATTCTGCACTTCTCACACGCATCAGCGATGACGGTTTTGGTAACTTTCTCATGAATGTTTTGAGGAAGAACAAGGTTGACACGTCTATGATTGTGCGCACGAAAAAGAAGACGACACTCGCGTTCGTCTCGTTGAATACCCGGGGCGTTCCCGAGTTCAGCTTTTACAGAAATGGTACGGCAGACCTCGACGTGCACGAATCCGACGTGAAAGAGAAATACTTCTCGAAAGCGAAAATTTTTCATTTCTGCTCGCTCTCGCTTGTTGATGATCCGGTGCGGTCGGCTCTCTTCAAGGCGCTGAAACTCGCGAAGAAGCACAACGTTCTTGTGTCGTTCGACCCGAATCTTCGGAATGACCTTTTGAAGCGCGACACGATGAAATACGTGAGGGAGGCAGTGAAGTACGCCGACGTCGTCATCCCATCCGAAGAAGAGGTGAAAGAAATCGCGATGGAAAAAAATCTTCGCGGATCCATGAAAAAGTTCAAAGGGAAGCGCGTCATAGTCACGCGCGGTGCGAAGGGTTCTGTGATGTACCACAATGGAAAAATAGTATCGTTTTCCGCTTTTAACGTCAACGTCGTTGACACAACAGGTGCTGGCGACGCTTTTTCAGCCGGCGTATCCGTCGGTCTGCTTCGCGGTCTCGACGGAAAGAAACTTCTCAAATTTGCGTCTGCCGTTGCGGCGCTTTCCATACAGCGCAAGGGTGCGATTTCATCGCTTCCTACGAGGCGCGAGGTCGAGAAATTTCTGTCGAATGTCAAAATTTAAACTTTGCCCATTTATTTTTATTTGACATTCGGGCCGGTGGTCTAATCTGGTAGGACGTTGCCTTGGCGTGGCAGAGATTCCGGGTTCAAATCCCGGCCGGTCCATCTGGATTTGAACCGTGGTTCATTTCAAAGGTCGTCAGAGTTTTGAAACGCCGGCTTTGTCGTGCGAATCCCGGACGGTCCATCTGAATAATTTTTGGATTCAACGTTTTAACAAAAATTTTGGTGATTGTATGAAACGAGTGAAGATTGCGTGCGCTACGGATGACGGCGTCAATTTTTCTCAGGAGCATTTAGGTTCTGCAAAAAAGTTTCTTATATATGAGTTCGACCTTCTGAACGGTACTGTGACTCCCGTGGGCGAAGTCGGGAATATTACTCCGCAGGAAAAGACGCATGGAGACCCAGAGAAAGCAAGAAGTATATCCGAGCTTCTGGGCGGTGTTGATGTGCTTTTTGGATTTGCATTCGGGCCAAATATGGTAAGAATGCGTAGGAAGTTCGTTCCAATATTGTCAAAAGAGCGCAATATTAAAAGCGCTCTGGAGAAACTGAAAAAGCGTGCCGAAGATTTGAAATCGGCCATTGAAAATAAAGGAGTTTTGATTATAGAATGAATTCGTTCGTTCCTTTTTCCGTCTCTTCCATTATGCACGCATTGTAAATCACGCGCACACCGTTCTTCCTGCAGAGCTCAATTGCCTCTTCAGACTCTGCGCCCGGCTGAAGCCAAACCATGCCGACTCCGGCTTCCATGCACTCCTTGACGACACTCACGGCAACCTTTGGAGGCACAACCACGTCTGCGATATCGATATGCTCTTGAACGTCGCGCACGGATGGGTAGCACTTTATGTGGAAAACGGAGCTCGCGTTTGGGTTCACCGGAATGGCGCGCACACCCCTGTTCACGAGGTATTTCAGTATTTTGAATCCGTACTTATCCTCGTTTCTCGACGCCCCGATGACGGCCACAACGAGCCCGCTTGGGTGTTCGAGGAATTTTCGCGCGCTTTCTATGAGCTCCATTTGATTGTCAAATGACGTCTTCGATTCCCATGAGAACTCTGTGTGCTCTTTCGAGAGGGTTACGCTTTCGCTTGTTTTTGCCAGGAAGAACACGGCGTCGCGGCCTTTGTAGTGGATTTCCTTCCGAAATCCGGGGATGATCTCGAAGTTCTCTATGCCCGTTTCCTCGCGGAGCTCGCGTATAGCCGCGTCTATGTCGTATTCGTTCTCAACGTGGCCCTTTGGGAAGTCCCAGAATCCACCATCGCGCTTTTTGAGACTCAAAAACCCGCGCCCGTTGAACACTAGAAAGCCTGCTATTCGCTCACTCATCAAAAACACCCTCTATTTTGTACCCACACTTAGGGCACTTTCCATGGTCAAGATGATTAACGACGTCGTAGCCATTGCGTTCTATGACGTGATATCCACACTTCGGGCACACTGTGTCGCTCTTGCCCGGAACATTGCCAATGTACACGTACTTCACTCCCGCGTCCTCTCCGATTTTTTTCGCGCGCTCGAGCATGTCCTTTGGCGTCGGTGGAACGTCCAGCATCTTGTACATCGGGAAGAACCTTGATATGTGCCACACACTTACGTGGGACGCCACGAACTTTGCGATATCCTCGAGGTCGGAATCGTTGTGCCCCGGTATGAGCAGCGTCGTGACTTCTGTCCAGACACCCTTCTTGACGAGCGATTCTACAGTGTCGAGAACTGGGTCGAGGCGACCGCCTGTGAACTCGCGGTAAAACTTGTCCGACCCCTTGATGTCTATGTTTGCGGCATCAATGTACTTTGAAATCTCGTCAAGCGGTTCGGGGTTCGTGAATCCGTTGGATATCCAGAGATTCTTGAGGTCCGCCTTCCTTGCGAGCTTCGCCGTGTCGAGGGCGTACTCGAAAAACACAGTTGGCTCCGTGTACGTGTAGGCTATTGACGAGCACTTGTACGACTTGGCGAGCTCAACTATGTCCTCCGGGCTGAGCTCATGACCTGCAATCGGCTTCTTGGGCTTCGGTGATTGAGATATTTCAAAATTCTGGCAAAAACTGCACCTAAGGTTGCAACCCACAGTTGCCACGGAGAACGCCTTCGTTCCGGGGAGGAAGTGGTAGAGTGGCTTCTTCTCAATCGGATCAATGCTTACTGACACTGCCTTTCCATAGACGAGCGAGTACAACTTCCCTCCAATGTTCTCACGGACGCCGCACAGCCCGCGCATGTTCTCTTTTATTGTGCATTCGTGGGGGCAGAGATGGCATACGACGCTCCCCTGCTTATGCTCGTAGTGCATCGCTTCCTTCATAAAAATAGAAATCGCGTGCAAAATATAAAAAGAAAAAGAAAGGAAAAGTTTACTTCTTTGTGAGGATTGTGTAGCCAACAATTGCCACGATGGCTCCCACGATAACCTCTGTCCAAGTCAATGCGCTTCCTGTAAAGAAGAATGGTACGGCCAAAGCTATCAAACCGAGGATAATCTCGTACCATCCGTTTTTACTGACACCGAGTGCCCAAGCACCGATGATTACTACCAAAAGTCCTAGTATCACTAGTGTCCATGTTAGTGCCTTTGCCTGAAGGAAGAAAGGCACCACCAAAATGGCCAAACCGAATAACACGGAAAGCCATTTCATCCATTCTTTCGAGTCCATGTTTTCACCATATTAAGATTTGCGTGGAAGTTTAAAAAGTTGACTGAATAGCAATATAGAAGTCATATAATATAGTGTGTATGCGAAATCCAAATCAATTCGGCATCTCTTCCATCACGAGAACACCGTCGTTGAAGACACGTATGACGCCGCCCGACTCAGAAAGCACGATGGCGATCGCATCTGTTTCTTTCGTTATGGCGCAGGCGGAATGGTGGCGAGCTCCGAGACCAGGCAAATCGACCATTGACGTATCTACATTCAGATAGCGCCCTGCCGCGTGTATGTAACCGGTCTTGTCTATGACGAAGACCCCATCAAGCTGGGCAAAGTTCTTCACAGTTTCTTTGAGGCGCGGGTCGAGTATGTTCCTTTCATCGGACGGGTGGCCTTCGAACGGATTGAGTATGAGTTGCCTTGACTTTTTAAGCACGTTTTCTGAATCTCCTATTATGAAAGCGGTTCCGACGTGCCTTCCTTCTCGACCTTCTCGGGCGAGCTCCTTTGCGATTTCTATAATGCGGTCGAAAACGTTTGAGTGTATTTCCTTCTTCAAGCGGCGCTTTGAGAACTTCGTGAAATTTTCGTCTATTTTGAAAATGAAAAACATGCTGTCAAATTCCAGCCCGACGTCTTTGTCGACGATACAAAAGACGTAGTCATCTTCGTGAAGAATGCCCTCGTCGACCATCTCGATTATGACCATTCTTATTCGGTTGATAGAGTTTGGTGGCATTTTTGAGACATCGGCGGTATAGTACTTTTTCGTGAGCACGCCGTTTTCTTCGCGAAATATTTCTATGTCGAACAGTGAGCTTATTTCTGGATTTTGAGATATGAGAATGGCACAGTTGGCTTTGAGAGAGTCAGCTATTTTAGCGGCACCATCGCCTATAAATTTTGCCAAGTTCCCTCTCTTAGTCATGAATATACAATTCTTCTGAGAAATACTTAAAGATTTATATAATAAAGGTGATAAAATATTTGGTTATCAGATATTCAAACATCAAACAAATCCATGAAGTGATGGACGTAATATGATTTTCCTATTTCTGTTTTGTACGCTCCGATGCGCCTGCACCCGAGCTCACGCGCGACGTATTTCATTCGTTCAATGTCCGGTATGTTTTCAGAGCTAAAATACGCGCTATCTCCTTTAACGATTCCCTTGTACTCATAGTCTCCAAGACAATGATGTGGTATATTCATATCTCCTATTATGATTTTCCCTTCAGGTGTCAAAATGAATTTTTTCATGTCAATTCATACGATTCTTAGTTTTTAAATTTCTAACGTGCATTTTATTTTGATGCTCGACGACGAGTTTTTGGATAAAATTGTCAAATACTACAATGGAGAGGACTTGAATGTTGCGATAATAGAGAACATAGTTGTCCATCCGCCGAAGTCATCGGGGATTCCTGAAAAAACATCGTGCTTGTGAACGGACCGAACATAAGATGGAATGATCTGAAGTACTCGAAATCTTATTTTGACAAAGTTCTCCATAAAATTGGTGAATGTGCATCATCGTACAAAGAACGCGGTGTTATTCTTGTGACGGCACAACTTGATCCTGAGTACATTCTTTATCCAAGCGATAAAATTGTGTACAAAGTTTCACTTGACGAATTTTTAGAGCACTTCAAAGAAAATTTTGCCGACAAAATTCATCTTCATGGTCAGATTTATTACGAAACCAGATCATTTAGGCGCGATGAAATAGGATGTGTGAATGTCGTTGGTGG